>JALSTH010000118.1 GCA_026983835.1 Candidatus Zixiibacteriota bacterium
TCCCCTAAATTATCGAATAGAGCCGATATTATGCCGGCATCCCCCATCAGAAAATTGGTCCCGCTTGCCGATGCCGCCAAAACACGAGGCATCAAGGTCTATCATCTGAATATAGGTCAGCCCGACTTATCCACTCCCGATAGTTTCTGGAACGCAATCCGCAACTACAAGGAAAAAGTTTTGGCTTACGGTCATTCTCAGGGGTTGCCGTTCTATCGAGATAACTTGGCAGGTTATTATCAAAGGCTGGGATATAATGTCGACCCTGATGATATCGTTATAACCACCGCCGGCTCGGAAGCTATTATTTTCAGTATGATGGCTATATGCGAGCAGGGTGAGGAGATTATCGTTCCCGAACCGTTTTATACCAATTACAACGGTTTCGCTGTAATGGCCGGGGTTAAGTTGGTCCCGGTCACCTGCAATGTCGAGAAGGGTTATCATCTTCCCCCCAAAAAAGAAATCGAAAAACTTATTACCGCAAAAACAAAAGCTATCCTCTATTGTTCGCCCAACAATCCCACGGGAGCGGTATTCACGAAGGACGAAATCCAGATGTTAGCTGATTTGGCGATAGAGCATAATCTTTTCCTATTGGCGGACGAGGTTTATCGCGAATTCGTATATGAGGGGAAGCATACTTCGATATTCGAGATCGAAGGTATCGAAAAAAGAGCTGTTTTATTGGATTCCATATCAAAAAGATATTCAGCCTGCGGCGCAAGAGTGGGATGCATTGTCACCAAGAACGGGGAACTAATCGACACATTTATAAGATTCGGTCAGGCACGACTATGTCCTCCCACATTGGAGCAAACCGGAGCCAACGCCGCCTTGAGCGAGGGAGCGGAATACTTCGACAGGACGATGAGCGAATATAAGCGACGGCGTGATACGGTGTATGAAATGCTTATGGAAATTGATGGAGTGGTCTGCCTGAAACCATCGGGGGCGTTTTATATAATGGCGAAGCTTCCTGTCGATAATACCGATAATTTCGCTAGGTGGATGTTGACCGACTTCAATTATAATGGCGCCACTACTATGGTCGCTCCCGGTTCCGGATTTTATGCCACCCCTGATGTGGGACTTGATGAGGCCCGTTTAGCTTATGTTTTGAATGTGGATGATTTGCGGAAAGCTATGAATATTCTCAAAATCGGAATAGAGCAGTACAACGGGAGCCGAACTTGAATCGCTTCGCAATCGGGGTTGATATAGGCGGGACGGCAACTAAATTCGGCATTATAGCCGATGACGGGAAAATTATCCGCAGATTAGCTCGTGATACCGGCAGGGATATGGGAGGATTTTTGGGTGTTCTCAACGACGGTATATGTACCTTATTTGATTTTGCCGAAGATAGGGGATATAATATCTCTCATATCGGTATTGCCAGCCCGGGGGCGGTTAATATTGAGACGGGAATAATTCTCGGTTCCTGTCCGAATATCCCCTTTTTAACGGATGTAAATCTCAAAGCGATAGTTTCCTGCCGTGATATCAAGATATTTGCGGATAACGACGCCAATGCCGCCTGCTGGGCGGAAACGGTTGTCGGGGTTGGGAAAGGATTTGAGAACATCCTTTATATAACGATTGGAACCGGTGTGGGGGGAGGAATAGTCATAAATGGAAAACTTTACCATGGCTCCAATTATGGAGCAGCGGAGATAGGGCATATTATAATCCATCCGGGCGGCAGAAAATGTGGATGTGGAAATTACGGGTGTATGGAACGCTATGCCTCGGTTCCCGGAATGATAATGTCCGCTAAACATATATTGGCGCGCCGTCGATCCGGAAAATTATGGAAGATAATCGATGGGGATTTTAGTAAATTAACTCCAAAATTAATAACCCGCGAATTCAATAATGGCGATATCGTGGCTATGGAGATAATCGATAAGCAAGCTGAGGCGTTGGCTCAAGGTGTGGCGGGGGCGATAAATTTATTGAATCCGCAATTGCTGATTATCGGCGGAGCCATATCCGAATCGGGTCGGAAATACATAAAGCGTCTCTCTAAAGCGATAACCGAAAAAACATTCCCGGCATCTAATGTAAAATTAAAAATAAGGCGGGCTAAATTGGGTGGAAAGGCTGGTATCGTGGGTGCGGCGATGTTAGGTTGGACGGTAGCTAATTGACTACAATGGCAGATACGCGATATTCCAAAAAATGGGTTATACTCGCTGCCGTTTCCGCCGGCGCCTTTATGGGGACAATAGACGCTTCCATAGTAAATATTGCCCTCCCAACGATAAGCCGTGCGTTCTCCCTTGAAGTAAAAACCGTATCGCTTACCGTTATATCATACCTCATAACCATTACAAGCCTTCTCCTCGTAACCGGGCGGTTTGGCGATATATTTGGCAGGAAACCTGTTTTTATTTTGGGAATAGCTGTTTTTACTTTCGGTTCCTTTTTGTGCGGGATGTCGGTATCTTTCCCGATGTTGGTGGCTTCGCGGATAATTCAAGCATTGGGTGGTTCGATGATAGCGGGCAACTCCGCTGCCCTCATCACTGACAACTTTCCGCCGAATGAAAAAGGCAAAGCGTTGGGGATACTCGGGACCGTTGTGTCCATCGGGTTAACCATAGGTCCCCCTTTGGGCGGCATTATAATTGAACATTGGGGTTGGAGGCATATATTCTGGGTTAACATCCCATTGGGAATCGCGGCGGTAATAGTCTGCGTTAAAACCCTCCCTACACTCCCTAAAAAAAATTTAATTGCGAAATTGGATGTAAGGGGGATTATCCTTTTACCGTTAGTAATGGTATCATTGATAATCGGAGTTAATTCTTTGGGGAGAATTGAATCCGTTAATCCGACTTCAATTACTTTGATATCACTTTCGATAGTCTTGGCGGTAATGTTTTATCTGCATGAAAAAAAGACCATAGAACCGTTGATAGATTTCAATCTTTTATTTTCCAAACGTTTTTTCTTCAGCAATATAGCCGGTTTTATCAGCTATTTCTCCTTGATTTTCGTAATTATCCTAATCCCGTTTTATAATGAGAGTATCCTTGGCCTTTCGGCGGAGGAATCGGGTAAGGTTTTGCTTACGATACCGTTGGTAACGATGTTTTTGGCGCTTTTGGCGGGGGTAGCTTCCGACCAATTCGGGGAAAAATATATCGCTACGGCTGGTTTGCTGATAGCTCTTTTCGGAACGGCATCCTTAATCGGTTTGGGTGTTGGAGATTCCGCTTTGCAAGTGATTATGCGTTTGGCAATTATCGGCGTAGGGCTCGGACTGTTTACCACTCCGAACAATAGCGCTATAATTGGGGCGATTCCGCTGGAGCAAAGAGGATTGGCTTCCGGGATGATAGGGACGGTCAGGAATTTGGGTATGTCTTTGGGGGTAGCTGTCAGCACAACCTTCTTCACTTTATGGAAAGAGATGTTTGTTGATCGCGGAGTTGCCTTAAACTATGCTTTTATTAAGTCTTTCGATAGAGTAATTATAATAGCGGTGGTAATGCTTGTATTCGGAGTTGCCTTCTCTCTTTTCAGGGGGAAAATAACAGAATCATCGTCCGTATATCCTGTTGTCTCCAAATGAATTGGACAGGTATATCGCTCGGAGACAATAAGCGTTCGTTATGGAGGATAAAATTATTATTTTGGAAAATTCGGAAGAAAATTCAGGAGAAAATAGGCGATTGCCGATATATAAAATAGCTATGGTTTGTTCTTTGAGCTTGACAATTGGGAAATCATTTTATATAAGATTAGTTTAAATTGAAAAATTAGGGAAACTATGAGACTTTGGGAAAAAGGAATTATTTTTACGATTGTATTCTCTCTGTTTTTTTATTCATTAATTCTTACATCCTGCACACCAATAAGCTCCCTGAAAAAACCCCTGACTGAAAATCCCAAAGTGGAATTAGCTCCCGTAATTTCGGATGAAAGCGATTATCAAGACAATCAAACGGACGATATCGATTATTCATTGGATTTGGCGGAATATTATTACGCCTTGGGAGTTAACAATAATCGGGATGGTAAGTGGGAAAAAGCACAGGATAATTTTGAGAAAGCGCTGGAAATACTTTCCAATCTCGATGTAAGTGCCGACTCCGAGGAAACCAATCAACGGTTTACCAACCTCTTGAATGAAATTCAACAGGATTACCATTATACATTAACATCGAGAGGAATACTTGCCGATGAGACCTCCCACAGTGCTTTCTTGGAGTTGTTTTCCGATATCAAGAATTTCAAGAAACTAAGGGAAAGCCTTTCGGCTAAACAGGTTGCGGTCCCCGAATCGGTCAGTTATGATATTCCCATTGAAACGAACCAGCGGGTGCAAAATTCTCTGATATATTTACAAACCATTGCTAAAAGACAATTCGCCCTGTATTTGTCCCGGATGGGAAAATATAAGGATTTGATGTCAGAGATTATCAGGGAATATGATCTGCCGGGAGATCTGGTCTATCTGCCGCTTATTGAATCCGGTTTTAATCCGAAAGCTTATTCTTATGCCCGCGCATCCGGTCCATGGCAGTTTATATCCTCGACGGGGAGAATATATGGACTAAAGAGGAACTGGTGGTATGACGAGCGGAGGGATTTTGTTAAATCCACCCATGCCGCCTGCAAGTACTTAAAAGCCCTATATGAGAGATTTGGGGACTGGAAGTTGGCGTTAGCCGCTTATAATGCTGGGGAAGGGAGTATCCAACGGGCGATAAAAAGACAGGGGACAAAAGATTTTTGGAAACTCCGTTTGAGGAAGCAGACCCGCGATTATATCCCCCTTTATATGGCAGCTACGATAGCCGCCAAGAATACGGATAGATTCGGTTTTGTAGATATAAAATATGAAGACCCGATAACTTTTGATGTGGTTACCGTGAATAAGGTGATGGATCTGAAGCATATCGCCTCCAAATTAGGGATTAGTTATAAAAAGTTGAAAGAACTGAACCCCGAATTATTGAGAGGTGTTACGCCGCCTAATTATCCTGATTATCAATTGCGGATTCCAGCCGGTCTGTCCGAGAAATTCGCAGAGGTTTATCCCTCAATTCCCGGAGAGAAAGCATCCAATTGGGTGACACATCGGGTAAGGAGAGGGGAAACATTGTCAACCATCGCCCAGCGATATGGTGTCAGCATTTCGGCAATCTCGACAGTAAATAAGATTAGGAGGAGAGGTCGTATCTATGTGGGGCAGAAATTGATGATTCCGGTTCCCGATGGGTCTTATCGTCGGAAATATAAACCGAAGAGCTATGGCAAAACGAAGGTTAAGACGAAGGATGGCGTCTATGTTGTACGACGAGGGGATTCATTATGGGATATTGCTCGGATGTTCAATACAACGGTTACAAACCTAAAAAAACTAAATAATCTAAGGGGAAGAAATCCCAGAGTTTATCCGGGGGATACCATTAAAGTCAGCGATAAAAAGGGAAACAAAACCAGTAAGAAAATAGTGCATATAGTTCATAGAGGAGATACTCTTTGGTCTATCGCTAAACGGTATAATACTACTGTTGCGGATATCAGGAAGTGGAATAACCTTTCGCTTTCAAAGCTTATTATGCCCGGTGACAGAATTAAAATCTATTATGTAAATTAGGTATTGCAATGGCCGCAAAAAAGGATATTACGATAACCGTAGTAATCGTGGGGAGCGCAATCGCATTTTTCCTGCTGATCGTATTTATGTTTTACGGGGCTTTAACCGGCGAAGGCTTTGATTTAAGCGCAACAGGGGGAGATAAAATCGGGGTAATAGAAATTTACGGCACGATAACGGACAGTCGGGAAATAGTCCGTCAATTAAAAAAATATTCCGAGTCGGACAATGTTCCTGCGGTGATTTTGGACATAAACAGCCCGGGTGGAGCGGTTGTGCCTGCGCTTGAGATTTATGAGGAAATACAGAAGGTAAGGGAAGATGGTTTAATCGTTGTAGCTTCATTGGGCTCGGTGGCAGCTTCGGGGGCATATCTTATCGCCTGCGGATGTGACACTATTATAGCTAATTCCGGCAGTATGACGGGGAGTATCGGGACTATTCTCTCATATCCGGTAGCGAATGAATTGATGGATAAAGTCGGTTTGAAATATGAGACGATAAAATCGGGGAAATACAAAGATGTCGGGAATTTCGCCAGACCCGTAACCAAAGACGACCGTGAAATGCTTCAAAATTTAATAAGTGACGCTTATCGCCAATTTGCCGAAATAGTTTCGGAAAGCAGGGATATCCCTATTTTGGAAGTTCACAAAATCGCACAGGGGCAGGTTTATAGCGGTGCCCAATCGTTGGATTTGGGCTTGGTGGATAAGTTGGGGGATTATTATGACGCCGTCGATACCGCCGCTAAGATGGCAGGTATCGAGGGAAAACCAAAAACTATCAAAGAAGTCAAAAAGAGAAATCTTTCCATTTGGGATATTCTGTTCAATAATCTTGCACAAGTCAGACAGCATTTAAACCTCGAAAAAACCTCCCCCAAGTTGGAATATATTATGAATTAGGATGCCGGCTTGTCCGGTGTATTGTTGGTTTTATTCCATAATCTTTACAGAAATGGATATCGGCTTAAATAACCCTTGCCTTTTTATACCCTGTAAGACTATCTAAAAGTGCTTTGGGAATTTTATTGACCATAATCGTAGAGTTGGCTATCGTATTGTCCATTATTTACACGGCGGGGGTTTTGGTTCTTTATAAAGGATTAAAAAGGGCGGTTAACTCAACCCTTTCGGACACGATGGCTGATGAAAAGCTCCCGCCGATTACGATAATAGTTCCGACTCGAAATGAAATCGGGAATATCGATAATATAATCAGTGACCTCAAAAAACAAAATTACCCCGAGGACAAAATCGAGATCCTGATAATTGATGATTTCTCAACTGATGGAACCGCTGAGAGAGCTCTTGAACTTGTCGGTGATGACACCCGCTTCAATATCTTGCGCCTTTCGCAACAATCCGATTTTCTCGAAAAAAGCAAATTGACCGCAAAGAAGAGAGTCGTCGATTTCGGAGTAAGGACATCATCTTCGGAAATTGTTCTGTTCACCGATGCCGACTGCCGTTTAAAGCCTAATTGGGCTCGGAGTATGGCAAGTCAATTCTCGGGCGGTTATTCGGTGGTAGCGGGGTTTGTCGGGTTCCATATCGATTCGACCCTTCAGGGGATTTTAGCCCTCGAGTCATTGGCGACAAGGATTATCGGCGCCGGGATGATAGGGATGGGTAATGCGATTACCTGTCCGGGGGGAAATTTAGCCTATAAAAAAGATATTTACTTTAATATAGGGGGATTGGATAATTTTAATAAAACATTTTCAGGTGACGATACTTTGTTTATTCAGACTGCGGTATCTAAAGGGGCAAGGGCTATGTTTAATTTTAATGAGGACAGTTTTGTCTATACCGTTGAGCGAGGCGGGATTCGGGATGTGGTCATCAGGCGAATACGAAGGTTGGGGATAACTCCACAATTCAAACTCGATATGCTGTTATCATCGGGGTTATTATTTCTGTATTGTTTTCTATTAGCATTAACCCCCTTTATACTGTTTATTAAAGCATCGATGGGATTGGT
>JALSTH010000119.1 GCA_026983835.1 Candidatus Zixiibacteriota bacterium
TGAAAATAAAGATGAGTGTTGATATTAAAAGACTACATCTACATTATATAATAATATTCGGGATACCGTTATTGTGGTTGATCTCCATTGCTCTGTTGAATGCGGAAACAAAAACGGTTGGCGAGAGCATAAATGTAAGCGAAGTTTTTGGCGATGTTCCTGACAGCACCGAAGGTCAGAGTTGGGCATCCATTTACCTGAAGGGGGAAAAGATCGGTTATAGTTATGAATCGTATCATAATTCCTCCAAGGGGATGCTATATAAGGAATATATGAAAATGCGGATACCTCTGGGCGGCGCCGTAAGAGAGGTCGAAGCCGATAATTTCGCTTTATTGGACAGCAACCTCTCGATAAGGAGTTTTTCCGCGGGTATGTCATCCGGCAAATATGATATTACGATTCACGGGATAGTCGATAAGGATAAACTGGAGTTGACATATATCTCCGGGGGGAGAAGGAATACAAAAACTATTCCTGTTTCGGGTCCTATTTATTTTCAGGGTCAACTTCCTCGAATAATAAAATATTCGGGGTTTAAATCCAAACTGTTTTCAATTCCGGTTTTCGATCCATTATCCTTAAGCTTAACTGACTTAAAAGTCGATGTAAGTGCGCCTCAAGTTATCGGTTCCGATTCTTCGTATGCCTTGAATGTAGATTTCAACGGAATTAAAACCACAATGACTATCAATTCTAAAGGCGAGCTTATTAAGGATATCCAACCGGGCGGTATGTTGGTAAAAAGCGAACCGAGAAATAAAGCCTTGAAACTCAAAAGCAGTTATGCGGCCGGGGAAGATTTTTTGGTGAAGCTTTCGGTACCTTCCGACAGCATTATAGACAATCCGCGAACGACAACATATCTCAAGGTGGAATTGGAGGAAATCGATCCCTCATCGTATGTTTTGGGTGATGGGAGTTCCCAATTATTACTGAACAGTAAACCGGTCGAGGTGGAGATAAATCGGGTGAACCCGAAACATATCGAAATTCAAAATCTCGATGATTATCTTAAAGCTTCTAATTTTGTGCAGTGTAAGGATTCCTCGATAGTAAAAGCCTCAAATAAAATTACTGTCGGTTTAACCTCAAATCGAGAAAAGGCTTTCGCCATTGCGGATTGGGTCTATAAGAATATCGAAAAGGATATTACCGTTTCCGTCCCTTCGGCAGTGGAAGTATTAAGGGTAAAACGGGGCGATTGTAATGAGCATACGGTTTTATATGTAGCATTGGCTCGGGCGGCAGGAATCCCGTGCAAAACGGTCATCGGGATAGTGTACAAGGATGGAATGTTTTTTTATCACGCCTGGCCTGCGGTGTATTTGGGTTATTGGCATCATTTGGATCCTACATTCGGCCAGCATACCGCCGATGCTACTCATATACAACTATTGGAGGGGAGTATCGAAAAGCAAACGGAATTGGTCAATGTTGTCGGTAAATTAAAAGTCAAAATTATTGAATACCATTGATATGATTAAACTGACTAATTTAACAAAACGGTATGGGGAGAAAACAGCGGTTTCGGACTTGACACTCGCTGTGGGCAGAGGGGAACTGTTCGGCTTTTTGGGTCCTAACGGAGCTGGGAAAACAACAACGATAAAGCTAATTATGGGAATGCTCCGCCCTACCTCCGGAGATGTGGAGATAGATGGGTTGGGTATGTCGAAATCGGCTGTCGAAGCGAGAAGAGTAATCGGTTATGTCCCCGATAACCCGTATGTCTATGAAAAACTAACCGGGCGGGAGTTCCTCGAATTTATCGGGGGAGTATTCGGGATGGAAAAGCAAAAGATGGAATCGGAGATAAGAAAATACTCCGCTCGCTTGGGAATGGCGGATTATCTCGATTATCGGACTGAAGAATATTCGCACGGTATGCGTCAAAAGATTGTCTTGGCGGCGGCTTTCATTCATAATCCCAAGCTATTGGTTATCGATGAGCCTATGGTGGGATTGGATCCTATCAGCGCACGGGTCGTAAAGGATATTTTCGTCGAATTCTCTCAAAACGGAACAACAGTTTTTGTCTCTACCCATACGCTTTCTTTGGCGGAGGAGATATGTTCACGGATAGGAATTATCAATCATGGCCGTTTAATCGCCATAGGAAGCAAAAGCGATTTAAGAAGGAAAACATCTGAGGGTGGTGGCGATTTGGAGGATATATTCCTCCAGCTGACGGGAGAATACAAAAAGGAAGAATCGATATTGGGTCGATGATGATTTTAGGGGGACTTTTAAAACTCAGATTAAAAGTTTTTGGCGGGTTTTTCAATGCCCGATCCTCGGAAAGGGTGTTGAAGCTTATTATCGGTATAGCCGTTACAATTTTCTTTCTCACTTTCGGTTATTGGTTTTTCCAATATATTTTTTCATATTTGAAAGATTTGGGGGATGTAGGAATACTTCTGATGGGAAGGGTATTGTCTCTGTCCTTCTTTGCGGTTTTGGTTTTATTGTTTATATCGAATTTATTAACGGGGATATCGACTATATTCAACAACAAGGAGACCACCGAGTTGTTCAGCCTTCCATTGGATTATCGCAACATATTCACAATAAAATCGATCGACAACACCCTTTATTCCTCTTGGGCGTTCGCGGTTTTGGGATTACCGATGATAATCGCTTACGGGGGCATCGTCGGATATAACTATTTATTTTATGCTCCCATTATTTTGTTTGTTTTTATACCATTTATGCTGATACCGTCCGCAGCGTCAGTGTTCGTTTTAATGCTTTATTTCAGGTTCGCCAAAAATATCAATCCCAAGAAAATAATCATACTATTTGCGGCGCTTTTATCCATAGTCATCTACCTTTACCTAAAACATACCGCCCCGGAAAACCTATCGCTCTACACCTATCAGGACTGGAGGATATTGAATAATTATCTTTCGGGAATGGCGCTGAGCTCATCGATGATATTCCCTTCGAGTTGGGTTTCCAACTGTTTGCAATCGGTCGCTTCCGGAAATTATAAGGATGCTTTTATCAATTCATTCGCTTTGTTTTCAACGGCGCTTTTCTTTTGGGAGATAAATATAATTCTCTCGAAATATATTTTCGCTGTTGGATGGCAGAACAGCTTGGCATCAGGTTCATCTGCCGAAAAGCAGCCGGCCTATACGAGGTTTTTACTCGCACCCTTAAAATGGGGGCACAATCCCCTACCTCAAAATTTCAAGAATATGCTTTACAAAGACTCCGTCATCTTTTTTCGGGACGGCTCACAATGGGGGCAATTCTTCATACTATTCGGTTTGATATTGGTTTATTTGTTTAATCTCCGCTTCTTCCCCGCCGATTTAACAGACCCTTTTTGGAAATCGGTGGTAGCTTTCGCCAATTTCGCTTTTATGGGGTTCGTTTTAGCTACATTGTCGGTCCGTTTTGTTTTCCCGACGATAAGTTTGGAGGGAAAATCGATATGGACTTTGAAATCGGCTCCGCTTAAGCCCGCTTTTGTCTTTTGGGAAAAATTCGCGGTCTCTTTTCTCTTTTTCTCGGTATTGGCGGAGATATTGGCATATATATCCTCGGCAATGCTCGGTTTGACACCGCTTATGAGGAATGTAAATTATATCGGCGTATTCTTAATCAGTTTATCATTAACGGGTTTATCGGTGGGAATGGGCGCGGTTTACCCGGACTTTGAAAAGCAAAATCCCTCGAAAATAGCATCGGGCGCCGGAGGGATGATTACTGCGATATTAAGTTTAATCTATGTGTGTATAATGGTGGTATTGGCGGCTTATATGACCCATATCTACACGCAATTTATTACGGAGGGGGAGCGGATTAACAGCGCAGGCATAATATTTTCATTTGCGGCGGCGGGAATAATAAGTATAATTACTTTTGTGGTTCCAGTGTTTGTCGGATTGAGGAACTTCCGCAACTTGGAAGTGTAAGATAAACGGTTAACAATTTTGACTATACCTGCCGATAGATAATAAAAAAGCTGGAGGTAAAATTGGCGGAAATATTGATAACCGGAGGCGCAGGCTTTATCGGTTCAACCCTGATACGGAAGCTATCGGAAAAAGGATACAGGATAGCAATTATAGACGATTTATCCACCGGATCGGAAGATAACCTACCCGATAATGTTCGACTTCACCGTGTAGATATCAGGAGCGCGGTGGTCGATAGAATTTTCGAAATAGAAAATCCAAAATATCTTTTTCATCTTGCCGCCCAATTAAATGTCCGCCGATCGGTTGCGGATCCGATGTTCGATGCGGATGTAAATGTGATGGGAACGCTCAATATGCTTCAAGCGGCGCAGAAAGCGGGAGTTGAGAAAATTATATTTACTTCCACCGGCGGCGCAATCTACGGCGAGCAAGAATATTTCCCCGCTGATGAAAATCATCCGACCAACCCAGATTCCCCATACGGTATAACCAAATTAGCGGCGGAAAAATATATACAATTCTTCTTCAAAACACACGGGATGAAATATTGTATATTTAGATTGGCAAATGTCTATGGTCCCCGTCAATCGACTATCGGTGAGGCAGGGGTGGTGGCTGCGTTTTTCGACCGTTTCCTCTCCGGCGAAGAAGCAATCATCAATGGAAATGGAAGGCAAACTCGAGATTTCGTCTTTGTCGGTGATGTTGCCGATGCGCTCATCAAGGGGATGGATTACCCTAATTGTAATATCTTTAACATTGGAACTACTATCGAAACCACGATATTGCAATTATTCCGAATGATACGGGATATTTCCGATTACGAACAAAAGGAGATTTTCGGTCCCCCGAAAGCGGGTGAACAAATCCGAAGTGTTATCACTCATAAAAAAGCCGAAAAAGAATTAGGCTGGCTTCCCCATACAAGCCTAATGGAAGGGCTACAAAAGACTTACCAGTATTTCAAGTCGAATAAACGAAAAACCACCCAAACTATGAGTTGAAATTAGGGTATTTACCCTATTGTAAATAAGAAATTTTATTATATAATGAAGTTGAAAATAAGGATTTCAAAAAGTTAAGGGTGATACCTCCTCACTTTAGGTAGTTCCAGCCCCCCTCTACCTCAGTATCAGGTACACCCTTACTTATTTTATATAATTTTAAATTGGATTGTTTTACCTCCATTCTATATAAGTCGGCAGAAGAAACGCAAGTTAAAATTGGAGTATTTACCTTATTGTAAATAGTAAATTTTATGATATAGTTAATCAAGGTTAAAAAATTAAGGGTGATACCTCCTCATTTGCAGATAGTCCAGCCCCCCTCTATCTTAGTATTAGGTACACCCTTAATTTTTTATATTATTTTAAAATGGTTGGTATATATCCAGCCCTTACCTGATCGCTTCACTTCCACCCTATATAAACCCGGTGCCGAAATAGGAATTTCAGCCTTTTTCCCGTTGAATCTCGCATAGACTTTGCCGTTCCGTATAATCGCCGCCTGACTATCTTTCGGGATCTTCACCTGCATTCGATATCCTTCTTCGAAAGTTTTTTCCCCGCCAATTTGAACTACCCCATCTTTGGTTAGGATTTCAGCATTGAATCGGGAGGCATCCCCCCAGCGATAATTTGATATGAATACCCGACAATCCCTTATCGCTCCCAAAATTTGCCCCTTAGCGGTTTTAATATCTTTAGATAATTCTCTCTCTATGATTAAGTGAGTCCTAATCGATTTGAATTGCACTTTGTACGGGAAAACCACCAATCGCAAAGGACCTAATTTGTATGGAAAAGCGTGAACATCTACCGAACCGACCCCTGCGATTTTTCCTTTCATATTTAATTCATCCCATTTGCGCAAGATTCTTTTCGTGGGGCTTTGAAGCGAACGACGGGGAAAGATAAACATTTTGAGTTTATTGAATCTCCGCAGCCTTTCCATCCATTCCGACATATGATTCCATATCTCTATGCCGTTGAAACCTCCAACACCCCATTCGGTCCAAGGGTACGACGGATATTTGTGTATATAATTTCTAATCTCATCGGGATGAGCGATTATACCCACCGCTCCCTTTTCCGCCGCTTGGGGAACATATTCCGATGCGGGCAGGCGGGGGTTAAGTATATTGTTCAATCCGAAGACCAAATAATGATTTTTATTGTTCGGATCATGGATTTCATAGCCGATAATCGCCAATGTATTCCCGTAATACCCTTCTTTCCCCTCTTGAAGGGGTTGAAGGGTCATATGGTCGGAAACCATTATAAAATCCAAACCGACATCATCGGCGATATGAGCTACCTCTTCGAAAGATTTATTCCCATCCGAAAAAGTAGTATGGATATGGATACAGCCGGTAATAACTTCAGACAAATCAAACCTCCGGTAATTTTCTAACCAATAAAAACCCGATTAACATCATAATAAAAACCGCTCCGACGGCTATACGGTATTTTATATCGCCATAAGGTTTTCCCGCCGCTACGGCCAAACCCCATACGATAGGACCTATTACTGCCGCCAGTCTTCCGGATACGGCATAAAGTCCGAAAAATTCCGCCCTCCTTTCTTTGGGAACCACTTTAAGTAGATAATGGCGATCGGTTGTCCATACACCGCCTAAACCGATACCGGCCAATGGGCCGACCACCCAAAACAAAGGCTGGTAGAAATTAAATGTCGCCAAAGCCAAAGTGATTACCCAAAGAAAAGAACAGATTTTAAGCGACCTGCCGGGACCCAATTTATCAGCCATAACCCCCCAGATAAAAGAGCCGATAACGGCGAAAACGGTTGCGGATACCAAAAACAACATTACCTCATCCATCCCGGCGGCGATGACCCGTTTTTGATTAAATCCACCTACCATAACCAAATAAACCGCCATAAAAGCAATTATGGTCTCCATCGCTTCAACTATAAAAAATCGAGCTATTAAAAACCTTCTGACATCGGGTAGTGTACTCGACTGTTTGAAAACCCGATAAGGGGTAATAAAGAGTTCTTTTATGCGCGGTAATTCGTGAACGGGGGGTTTCCTTCGTTCTTTTGTAAAGATGAACAACGGCAGCGAAAAAACTAAAAAAAGCAATGCGGTTGGGATAAAGGCGTTTTGCCGGGAGAAAGAACCCTCGGAGCCGACAAAAGGGCGAACCATCAGCATCCCGGCGATAGAGCCTATGTATCCGAATGCGACCCCTAATCCGGAAACTTTTCCCTCCTTATTTTTGGGAGAGACATCCGGCAACAAAGCGTTGTAAAAGACCAACGCAGCTTGAAAACCGTAAACCGCAACCCCAAACAACACCAAGTACACCGTTAAGCTGAATGCCGATCCCAGCAAAGCGGTAGCCAACCCGCACATCAAAGTAAAGAGGAAAATAAACCATTTTCTCCTACCGATTATGTCGGATATGCTCCCCAACAAAGGCATTGTTATAGCGATTAAGAGCATCGCCGCCGAGCGAGCCAGCGCCACCATCAAATCCGTCCCACCCAAATCGTTAACCACCCAGAGGGCAAAATAAAGGGAAACCACATTCATTGAGAAGATGGTATTGGCGAAATCGTACGATGCCCAACTGACGGCTGATTTATTTAGGACCTTTTGCGGACGGTTGTCGGTTAGCGGGCTCATCGG
>JALSTH010000120.1 GCA_026983835.1 Candidatus Zixiibacteriota bacterium
CCAAATCGGTTTGATCTGCGAAATCAAGTACGGGGATGTTCAATCCTCCGCCTATATTTATACCTATCTCTCCCTTTTCGAATGCCGATGCCGAAGGGGCGAATATTCCGATAAACAACAAAAACAATCCTATAGTTGCTATAACAAATTTTCTCACGGAAACCTCCTGAATTTATGTGCCAAAATACTCTTCATCTTAATTTTTATTAAACCGTTGCTAAATCTACAATATCTATTTAATCTTGGCAATTATTTTTTTGTACAAAAATTAATTTCACCGACATCCGCCAGTCAAAGATTTAAACCGAACCTCCTTTACCCCGAACCGAAACATATCGTTATGAGGCTAATATGCGCTAATATTGTTTTTTAACCCAAATCGAAGGCGATTAGGGTGGTTGTTTTTACCAAACCATCGACTTCGTGGATGTCTTCGGTTATAATTTTGGAAAGGGTGTTATGGTCTGTAGCTTCGACCTCGACGACTATATCATAGGCGCCGGCAACCGCAGTTGCTTTTTTAATCCTTGGGTTTGAACCGAGCAATTTTACGGCATCTCTTACTTTACCCGGGGCTACTTCCATTAAGACATAAGAGGTCTGCATAACTTCTCCTTGTTTTATAGATATTTGGATTTTTTGTGTGATTGCGCTCTTTTTACATTTCGCATAATATAATTATAAACTCAAAGAAAACACATTTCAAGCTAAATTTGATATAAATAAGAATTATCATATATCCAAAATTGTAATTGGACTTCTTGACATCGTCGAATAATAAATGTATATTAATATTTTATTTGAAGCGGGTGAGGCGATCGCCTGCGAAAGTGGGAGGAAAGTCCGGGCTGTGAAGGGTACGGTGCCTCGTAACTCGAGGGCGGAGAAATCCGCGGAAAGTGCCACAGAAACAAGACCGCCCGCCATAAGCGAGCAAGGGTGAAACGGTGGTGTAAGAGACCACCCGCTCCGATGGAAACATCGGTTTGGGTAAACCCCGCCGACAGCAAGGCTAAATATAGGAGAAGGAGTTACCCGCTCCATTAGACTCCGGGGTAGGCCGCTTGAGGGTGATGGAAACATCATTCCCAGATAGATGATCGCATCCACCTTAAGGTGGATTACAGAACCCGGCTTATCGCCCGCTAAAATTTGATTTTATAAGGATAAGGAAATTGGGAAAAGTAATTTGGGAAATAGCATCTAAACCGGGTCAAAAGCAATCCGAAGAGATATCTTCCGCTTTGGGAATACCAAAGATAGTTAGTGACATCCTTATAAATAGGGGCATTAATACGATAGATGCTGTGAGGAGTTTCCTTTATCCACAGATCTCCGAGCTTTGCGACCCTTATTTATTTGAAGATATGGATAGGGGCGTCGAGAGGGTGATAAAAGCCCTTAGAGACAGGGAAAAGATAATGATTTATGGTGATTATGATGTAGATGGTATTACGGCTACTTCCCTGATGTTTCTTGTACTGAATAAATTGGGTGCGGATGTAAGCTATTTCCTTCCCAATAGACTCGGAGAGGGTTATGGTATCTCATCGGAGGGTTTACAAGAAGCCAAACGACGCGGCGTTACCTTACTTATTTCTGTCGATTGCGGTATAACCGCTATTGATGAGGTGGAGGAAGCGCGTGAGATGGGAATAGACTGTATTATAACCGACCATCACGAGCCGGCTTCGGAAATCCCGAATGCGGTTGCGGTTATAAATCCGAAGAGAGGCGGCTCTGAAGGTGCCGGTGTGGAACTTTCCGGGGTAGGGCTTGCCTATAAGTTTTCAGCAGCTATTTATAAGAGATTGAATCAGGACTTGGCCGATGTTGAAGAGCATCTCGATTTGGTGGCGTTGGGGACGGCAGCGGATATTGTCCCGCTAATTCACGAAAATCGTATCCTAACGAAATATGGGATAAGACAGGTCGCTCGGACTTCCAAACCCGGATTGAAGGCTTTGATTTTCGTCTCGGGATTGATGGGAAAGGAGATAGGGACAGGACAGGTTGTTTTCGTTTTAGCGCCAAGGATCAATGCTGTAGGAAGGCTCGGTAATGCTGAGACGGCTATCAAACTTCTGGCCACCAAAGATGAGAACCAAGCGAATCAGATAGCGCGGGAATTGGATCAGGAAAACAAAAGGCGTAAACATATAGATGAAGTAACGCTCCAAGAGGCTTTGGAACAAATAAGGGAGAAGGTGAATTTAGAGAAAGAAAAGGCATTGGTATTGGCAGCGAGGGGATGGCATCAGGGGGTCATCGGAATTGTAGCTTCTCGTTTGGTGGAGAGGTATCATCGCCCGACCGTGATGATTTCCATCGATGGCGATGAGGGCAAAGGTTCGGCAAGATCAATACCGAATTTTCACCTTTACGATGCTTTAAGCGAATGCAGCGATTTGTTGATTCGATTCGGAGGGCATAAATATGCCGCCGGGCTTTCAATTAAGATTGAAAATATAGAGGAATTCCGCAGGAGGTTCAATGCCGTTACATCGAAGGTTTTAACCGATGATGACCTTTTGCCGAGAATGTTTATGGATGCGGAGATTGAGTTCAACGAGATAAATGAAAGGCTTATTGAAGTCATTAATATGTTCGCTCCTTTCGGTCCCCATAATATGAAGCCGGTATTTTTTACGCGAAATGTTGAGCTTTATGGAAATCCGTATATCGTAGGAAATAACCATTTGAAAATGAAGGTTCAAAAGGATGGTATTATTTTCGATTGCATCGGCTTTGGTTTGGGTGGTTATCTAAACCAATTGCTTCGCCGTCCCTTGAGGCTGGATATTGCTTATGTCGTTGAAATAAATGAATGGAACGGGATGCGGCATATACAACTCCGCATCAAAGACCTTCGAGTTACATAGATGACTGTCCTTGACAGATTTTTCCGGAAAGACAAGGCCGCTCTTTCCCGAATTATATCCTTTATAGAAAATAGGGAAGACGGCTATTTGAAGCTTCTTTCAAAACTTTATCCGAAAACGGGTAATGCTTATAAAATAGGGATGACCGGTCCTCCCGGTGCCGGAAAATCAACCCTTGTCGATAAAATGGCTGTTAGATATTTTGGCCAGGGGAAATCGGTTGGAATAATCGCGGTTGATCCTACATCGCCCTTTACCGGTGGGGCTTTATTGGGGGATAGGATTAGAATGCAGAATTTATCCGATAAGGGGGATGTTTTTATCCGCTCGATGGCGACCCGCGGTTCCGCTGGAGGATTAGCGGCGGCGACGAGAGAGGTTGCCCTTGCATTGGATGCCTTTGGTTGTGATATTATTATTATCGAGACTGTTGGAGTTGGCCAGGTTGAATTGGATGTCGCCGGATTGTGTGATACGACGATAGTTGTATTGGTCCCTGAATCTGGCGACGGCATTCAAACCCTTAAAGCAGGTCTGATGGAAATAGCGGATATTTTTGTTGTGAATAAAGTGGATCGTGACGGGAGCGGAAGATTAGTCTCCGAATTGAGGATGATGGTTGAAGGTAGGAGAAAAAACAGGGATGGTAATTGGGATTATCCGGTTTTGCGGACGGAAGCAATTAACGATATAGGGGTGGATAAACTGATTGAGAACATCAAGAGCCATCGGAAGTTTATATTAGGGGAATCATCGGAGAATTATATATACAATCGGGTGAAGTCGGAACTAAAATTAATTGTCAAACAAAGAATCATAGATAATATATTACCGGAACTACTTACCGAAGATGCCGTTGATTATTATGCAAAGCGAATTTTAAGCAACGGTGCGGATCCATATTCGATAACCGAAGAGTTGATTGCGAAGATGATTGTTGAAGATGTTAAAACCTGAATAATTACGGGTAAATTTATGGGCGATGATATTACCACAAAATCTGATAAAGAGGATGTAGAATTGCCGCATAAGGCAAAATACGAAGAGGCAAAGGGGAAATGGGAGAAGGAGTTTTCCTCCAATAAATTGAAATTAAATAGGAAATTTACTACCGTATCTATGGAGGAAGTAAGGCCTCTGTATGGTCCTGAAGACACACACGGGATCGAAGAGCTTGGTCCCGAATATATGAATAAGCTGGGTTTCCCCGGGCAATATCCGTATACTAGGGGAGTTCGTTCCAATATGTATCGTGGAAAAATATGGACGATGAGACAATTCAGCGGTTTTGCTACTCCGAAGGAGACAAATGCGCGTTATCATTATTTACTGAAGGAAGGGCAAACGGGATTATCGGTTGCTTTCGATTTGCCCACTTTGATGGGTTATGATTCGGATAGCTCAAGGGCGGTTGGGGAGGTTGGTGTATGTGGTGTTGCAGTCGATACTCTCAAAGATATGGAAATAATATTCGATGGGATTGCTTTGGATAAGATATCGACTTCGATGACCATCAATGCGCCGTCCTCTATTCTTTTGGCGATGTATTGCGTCGTTGCTGAAAAGCAGGGTGTCCCATTGCAGAAACTAACTGGCACTCTACAGAATGATATACTTAAAGAATATATTGCTCAAAAGGAATGGATTTACCCTCCAGAGCCATCGATAAGGCTCATCACCGATATTATGGAATTTTGTGCAAACAATATCCCCCGCTATAATACTATCTCGATCTCGGGGTATCATATCCGCGAAGCCGGAGCTACTGCGGCGCAGGAGTTGGCGTTTACTTTGGCTGATGGTTTTTGCTATGTAGAATCGGCGATAAATGCCGGCATCGATGTGGATGTTTTTGCTCCGCGCTTGTCGTTTTTCTTTAATTCCCATTTGGATTTCTTCGAGGAAATTGCCAAATACCGCGCCGCCAGACGAATATGGGCGCATTATATGAAGGAGAAATACGGAGCCAAAAAGGAATCGTCTTGGCTGATGCGTTTTCATACCCAAACCGCCGGTTGCACTCTAACGGCTCAACAGCCGGAAAACAATATAGTGCGCACGGCGTTCCAAGCATTGGCGGGGGTCCTCGGGGGAACTCAATCGTTGCATACTAACTCTATGGATGAAACTTTGGCGCTACCGAGCGAGAAAGCGGTGACAATAGCCTTGCGAACCCAACAGTTGATAGCGGAAGAAACAGGGGTTGTGAATACTATCGATCCATTGGCTGGTTCCTATTATGTCGAAGCGTTAACGGATCGTCTCGAGAAGCAAGCAGAAGAATATTTTGCGGAAATCGAAAAGAGGGGCGGAGTGCTAAAATGTATCGAGGAAGGCTTTTTCCAAAAAGAGTTGGCTGACTCGGCGTACCGTTACCAATTGGAAATAGACAATAAGGAGAGGATAATTGTCGGAGTGAACGGTTATGTCCACGAGGATGAGAAAATAGATATCCCGATTTTGGAGATTGACGAATCGGTGGCGAAAGATCAAATAGTCTCTTTGCACAAGGTGAAGGAAAGCAGGGACAATGACAAAGTAAAGCGAGCGTTGGAAGATCTGCGTAAAGTAATCCGCACCGATGAAAACCATATGCCTGCGCTGATGGAATGCGTTAGATGTTATGCTACCGAGGGTGAGATAGTCGATGTAATGAAGTCGGTTTTCGGCGAATATACCGAGCCGCCTATTATATAGAAAAGTCCTTAACTTATTAAGATGTTAAATCTATGGAAAAGAAATTCAGAATTCTCTTGGCGAAACCCGGGCTTGATGGCCATGACAGAGGCGTGAAAGTAATTGCCTCCGCGTTGCGCGATGCGGGTTTCGAGGTAATTTATACCGGTTTAAGACAGACTCCCGAACAGATTGTCGATGCCGCTGTTCAGGAGGATGTGGATGCCATCGGTATGTCGATACTCTCCGGTGCGCATATGACTCTCTTCCCGGCAGTTTTGAAGTTGATGAAAGAAAAGGGAGTGGATGATATGCTGCTTTTCGGTGGCGGAATTATTTCCGAAGATGATGCCGCTAAATTGGAGGAGATGGGATGTGGAAAATTGTTCGGTCCCGGAAGTCCCACGACTGAAGTTGTGGAATATTTGAAAAAGGTGTTGCCCGGCTATCGTAAAAGAGAGAAGATATTTTAACTATTTCGTAATTATCCTCATAAGGGGACTTTGTCCTATGGCGATTGGGATGGCTTTATGTTTTACCAATCGACCTATTAATTTTTTAATTAAATTTGTTGAAATAAAGAGGATGGTTCTGCGGTGGAAGGGATCAGTGTCTAAAGTGTCGCTCACCACAAAAGACCATAGCAATTCCGTAGCGATTCGCCACTTCTATTACTTCGCTATCCCGCTTAGAACCGCCGGGTTGAACGACCGCTTTGATACCCGCTTTCGCCAAAACTTCCAACCCATCCGACATTGGGAAAAAGGCATCCGATGCCGCAACGGCTCCCCTTATTTTGTCTCCGGCTTTTCTTATGGCTATCAGAGAGGCATCGACTCTGCTGGTTTGTCCCCCGCCTATGCCGACGGTTTTTGTTCCGTCAACAATAACAACCGCGTTGGATTTTATATGCTTTACGATTTTCATTGCGAAGGAAAGGGAGTGTAATTGTTTCTCACTCGGAGCGGTTTCCGTGACGATATCGAACTTAAATCCATTTATGGAAAATGAATCCCTATCCTGAAGAAGTATCCCTCCTGCAATAGATTTCTGTTGCCATAGGGATTCGTAGTCGTATGTTTTTAGGTCCCCGCAGGATATAATTCGGCGATTTTTCTTTTTCATTAAAAGATTAAGGGCTTCCGGCTCATAGCCCGGGGCGATGATGCACTCAAGGAAAAAAGTTTTGTGGATGGTTTCAGCCGTTTGAAAATCCACCTTTCGGTTTAACCCTACAATGCCGCCGAAAGCCGACATCTCATCCGATGCAAGCGCATCCTCATAAGCAACCCGTAGAGATTGAGCGGTTGCCGCCCCGCAGGGGGTGGTATGCTTGACTACCACTGCAAATGGTTCATCGAAATCAAGGAGCATCCCGATTACGGCATCGAGATCGTTTATGTTATTGTATGACAATTCCCTGCCGGAATGAATCACTGACTTTGGGATGCTTACGCCCCGATAATAGCTCCTCTCGTAGAGGGAAGCCTTTTGGTGAGGGTTTTCGCCATATCTAATGTCCTTGATTTTTCTGAAACCTCCGGGAATAATCGAGGGAAATTCTTTTGGAGCCTCGTTTTTCGATTGGAAATAGTCGGCGATAATTGAATCATAATAAGCGCTTAAAGTAAAAGCCTTTTGTGCGAGCTTTCTCCTTAAAGTTTTGGTGTTGGAATCATTTTCTTCATCCAAGTCCTTTATTACCAATTGGTAATCCCGGGGATCGGTGATTACATATACCGAGTGAAAATTTTTGGCTGCCGCCCTCAGCAAGGTTATTCCTCCAATGTCGATATTTTCGATTGCGGTTGCCTCGTCCGTATCCGATTTTGTAATCGTCTCCTCGAAGGGGTATAGATTTATTACGACTATATCAATCAGAGGTATATCGTTTCGAGCGGCTTCCGAAAGGTGTTCTTCTTTGTCTCTATCCGCAAGTATTCCCCCCATCAATTTTGGGTGAAGGGTTTTGACTCTGCCATCGAATAAATCGGAGAATCCTGTTATCTCCTTTATTGAGTGGCATTTGATTTTGCAATGTTTAAGATATTCGGCGGTTCCCTTGGTTGCTATTATGGTAAATCCTTTGGTGATTAAATCCCTTGCGAAATCCTCTATCTCGGATTTATCACTGACCGAAAACAAAGCGGTTTTATTTTTGAGCGATTCAATTTTCATAGATTCCCCATCATTTTATTAAGAGGTTATAAGCTTGATTGTATTTCTCGGCTGTGGCAGCGATTATATCATCAGGTAGGTTCGGAGGCGGAGGGTCCCCATTCCAGTTTATGCTTTTGAGGTAATCCCGCAAATATTGCTTGTCAAAACTTTTCTGCGGTCCTCCGGGGTTGTAATCATCAACGCTCCAAAATCTGGAGGAATCCGGAGTCAAGGCTTCGTCTATTAAGATTAACTCACCATTATCATTCAAACCAAATTCAAATTTCGTATCGGCAATGATAATCCCCTTCGGGTAAGCATATTCGTAAGCTTTTCGGTATAGACCGAGACTCGCCTCAATTACTTTTGAAGCCAACCGTTCGCCAACAAAATCAATGAAACGATTAATATTTATGTTTTCATCGTGTCCGTCTTCGTATTTTATAGCTGGTGTAAAAATCGGTTCGGGCAGTTTTTCGGATTCTTGTAAATTCGAGGTGAGTTTGTTCCCGTAAAGGTTTTTAATTCCGTCATTATTGCGTACGGTTTGATATTTATTCCAACCCGAACCGGAGATATAACCGCGCACCACACATTCGATATCTATCCTTTTCGCTTTTCGAACAACCATCGACCTGTCTTTTAATTCCAAATGCTTTTTTAATGCCGTGGGGAATTCACTAAAATCCGCAGTTATCAGATGATTGGGGATTACATCCGCAAGGTAATCAAACCAAAAAACCGAGATACGATTTAAGATGGTCCCTTTGTTAGGGATGCCCTGTTTCATAATGACATCGTAAGCGGATATTCTATCGGTGGCGATAAGAAGCAGTTTATCTCCCAAATCGTAGATATCCCGCACCTTTCCACGATTGATAAGTTCCAATTCAGGAATATCCGTTGAGAGCAAGACCCCGCTATTTTTCATAATCAACCTTTATTTTGTAGGTCCATTTATCGTTGAGAAAGAAATTAATCAGCACACCGACAGCTATACCGATTAAATTTGAGATGATATAATACAACCCGAATATTTCGGTTAAGACGGTCAGTGTCAAAAAATTCCCCACAAATGCCGCGGCGCCCGAGGAAATATTGTATTTCAACATTCTAATAAAAAAGCTGCTGCCGGTAAGATGCTTTTTGTCTCCCCAAGTCCAAATATCGTTGAGGAGGAAATTTGTAATTATGGAGACTTCGATGGCGATGACCGAGGATAATAGATAATACAATCCGGCGTATTCGGTTAGAATATAGAGGATCCCCATATTCACCACTACTCCGGAACCACCGACTATGGCGAACCGCAAAAATCTTATGGGAAACGATAATAATTTATTTTGTGTTTCCAACGCCTTTGTATCCATAACACCTAATAATGTGAAAATAAAACATCTTGCCGGTGATGCCATAAATTTTCAGAGGCTTTTCCGGAACATAGAAATCGAAATAGTTCAACAACTTGTCTTCGGGCTTATACCAATGGCGGCTATCGTAAAGGAATAAGAAATCATCCCCGATATAATCATTTGGATTTGCCCAGTATCTATATGAAAGCCCGTGTTCGCCAACGAAATTGTCCGATTTTGTGTCCGGATTTCCCGGGGTATAGAATGCCGCCTCCGATGCGATTTTGTATTCATACCCGATTATATTATTCGGTGTTTGAGGGATGAAATCGTTGGTATAGTATCCCACTATTTTCCCGAGATCTTTCCATCCCGTAGTCGTATCCGCGCTGCCCATCGGGATTATGGGGAAAAACCCATGAATATAAGTAAGGGCGCTCAACAAAATGGAGAATGAAACCCCGAAGAGGGCATATTTTCTCCAACCCCTGTTCATCCATCTTGGCTTTGGTTTTATTTTGTCCTCAAAGATGGCACACATTGCGATAATGGCGGAATAATATCCAAGGGTAGGCCAGTTCATTTTCACCCAGCCGCGGAATGAGGTCAAAGTGAAAAGCAAAAGGACGGGAAGTGCATAACTGAAAAGTAAGTTATAGCGATTATCCCGATGGCGGATAGCTATCGCTCCCGATTTGTAAACCGCATATATCACGAACGGTAATATAAATGGGGAGATAACCGCCAATTGCGTTCCCAAAAATCCGAAAAACATATCGAGTCTCAAAGTGGACATCTCTTGAGCTCGGCGGGTAGTTTGAAAAGCAAAAGACGCCCAATTATGAAGGTAATTCCAATATAAGACGGGAAAGGCGGAGATAAGAGACATCAAACACCCCAAACAGAAATAAAACCAGGTTCTTATTTGTTTTAATTTTCCATCGATAAGCAGATACAGGAAAGCTGAAGGGAACGCCATCACCATCGTATATTTGGAACAGAAACCCAAGCCTGCGGATAGACCCCAAAGTAAGTAAAACGGCAAGGAATCATTTTTGGCTGCATAGTAAATAAGGACAATGTTGAGAACCCAAAAGAAAAACAGCGGATTATCCGGAGTAGTGATTACCGCTCCTACCGAGAAAATCCAAATAACATTCAATAGCAATGTCGAATAAAAAGCAACTCGGGAAGAGAATATCTTTTTCACGAATAGGTAAGTAATAATCGCCATTATCGCCGATAAAATTACCCCGCCGAAACGGACGCCGAAGGAATTGATTCCGAAAAGTATGGTTCCGAATTTAATAAGCAGTGATGCCGCTGCGGGATGATCGAAATAGGACCAATCGGGATGTTGGGCATAATTCCAATAATAAGCTTCCTGCGGAGAGATAAGCGATAACCCAATCACCAAGAGCCTAATCGCCAAGATAATTGCAATCAGAGCAATAAAATAGATATCGTATTTTCTGGTTTCAGCTTCCAAAATTGAAATACATCTCCGTTCCAAATGAAAGATAATATTGCCCGCCGCCCAACGGTTTTGCCATATCTATCCTAACCACCTTAAAGTTCGTGGATTTTGTCAATCCGAAGCGCAAACCTATCCCAATATCCGTATTCCAAGTCGAGGAAACAAAAACATCACCTTCATTCCATATTTTGCCGGCATCGAGAAAAGCCGCCGCTCCGACAGCAACTGTTAAAATATCGATGGGGGAATAATATCGTTGTTCGAGGTTCATAACAACGAAATTTTTCCCGCTGAGCTGATAATTATCATATCCCCTCAAACCATTTTCGCCGCCTATATAATTATGGATATAGTAATCGGGTTTACCATAAAACCGAGTTCTTAATTTTAATGCGGACACAAATCTATATGGATATTTTAAGTACAAACAGGATGTTGAGCGGTAAGCTATATTTTCAAAGTCATTATTATAGCGAAACGATATCGAAACCTTCGATGAGATAAAAACATCTTTTGGATATTCGAGTGCGGCCGACATTTCAGCAGATCCGTAATCCCGAACCAAATCCCCATCAAAAATATTAAAAGAGCGCTCTATTGACAATTTCAATTGCCATCCAAAAGTTAAATCTTCCACATTTCCAAAATTATCGAGGAGGGTTGTGGTTTTATATTCATATTTACCTATTTGTGTTATAATGCTGATTCTTGTTTCCGATAAGTTGGGGGGAACCAACAAATTATAATCAGAACTATTATAATTGTAAATCTCTTTTCGCCTTCTTATTCCTATCGTGAAATCCTTCTTGAGAGATCTCCCGCGGGAGATTGTATTGGAACAAAAGTAGTCCTCAATAACCGCTTTGTAATTAAATAACTCAACCCCATCCGTGAAATATCTTATTTTACCGGACGAGTTAAAGCCATGCAAGGAAAACGCATATTTATCATCAAGGGAATATAAGGGCCTTTTGATTCCGTATTCGGTAAGACGGATAAAGCCGTCATTCTCCCAATCCATAAATGCCCGCAATCTTTTTCTTATAAAATTGTAATCCTTATAATAAAGGTAGTGTCCCCGTCGGTTGTTCCCCGTGTAATACTCGAAGTTCAGCTCTTTTCCGAAGCCAAAAAGGTTGTTTTCCGAAAATGCAAAACCAAGCGTATAATCTCCGCCGGCGCGTTCGCTTATCGGGCCGGCTGTGGTAGACCATTGATCGGAGGTGGTAAGTTCTATAGAGACGGTGGAGGAATCGTCATCGTAATGAAGTTCCGTATTGACTTCTCCGATGAAACCCAAAGATCGCAAATTGCGCTCGGTTTCCAATACTCTCAAGGTATCAAGATTATCCCCGACCTTATATAACAATTCATCTTTTATAACCCAAGTATGGGTTTTAATATGCAATGAATTTCCCCACCGATAAAGAAACCAGTTATCTTTCGATAATTCATTATCGAAGACATCCTGATTGTTGATTTTTATGGAAACTATCTTTGGATTGGTTGCGACCGATTGGGAATATAGGGAAGCGATTAACAGGAATATAAGGGAAAACTTGAATAACATTATCGCCCGATTTTACCTTCGGCAAACAAACTTATTGCTTGAGGCAGAACCCTATGTTCCACTTCCAAAACTCTTTCGGCTAAAGTCTCCGGAGTATCGTTCGGGTGAACGGGGACTGTTTCCTGATATATAATTGCCCCATTATCGTATTTCTCATTGACAAAATGAACTGTCACGCCGGTCGTTTCGTCACCCGATTCAATAACCGCTTGATGAACTCTTATTCCGTAATAACCCTTACCGCCATATTTGGGGAGCAATGCAGGATGGATATTGATTATCCTTCCCTTAAAATGTTCGATGATGTTGTTTGGCAGTTTTTTGATATATCCCGCAAGAACCAATAGATTTATGTCCCGTGCGATTATTATCTCTAGGAACTTTCGACGGAATGTTTCTTTGTCCTTATAATCGGAACTGGAGTGTATCACGGTTGGGATATTTTCCCGCCGTGCCCTTGTTAAAGCGAAGGCATTGGGATTATTGGAGAGGACTAAATTTATCCGTGCTTTAAGTGAGCCGTCTTTTATGGCGTCGATAATCGATTGTAGATCGGTTCCGTTCCCGGAGACCAATACCCCCAACCTCAATTTGCAATCACCCATTTTACAATTATAAATTTCGGGGAGGATTTACTTCGAGGACACTTTGAGCGCATCTAGTTTATCCTTAAGAATTTTATTTACCTCTTGAGGGTTTGCTTTCCCTTTGGTGCGCTTCATTACCTGCCCCACAAAAAAGCCAAACAGCTTTTCTTTTCCGTTCAGATACTTTTTCAAATTATCAGGATTTTCGCCGATAACCGCTTCTATTTCCTTTTTGATAAGTCCGCTGTCGGATATCTGTTCGAGCCCTTTTTCTTTTATAATAACGGATGCCTTATTGCCGGTGGATACCATTTCGGCGAAAACTTCCTTGCCAATTGACCCCGAGATTGTTTTGTTATCAATCATCTTAAGTAATTCCGCTAACATTTCCGGTGTTATCGGGAAATCGGTAATGGACAGTCTTTTCTCCTTTAATTCCCGAAAGACCTCCCCCATAACCCAATTGGAGGCTTTTTTGTAATCCATATAGATTGATGCTAATCTCTCATAATAATCCGCCGTATATTTGTCATTGCACAAGACAGAGGCATCGTAATGGGGGATATTATATTGTCTGACGAACCTTTCGATTTTTTCATCGGGGAGTTCCGGTAAGGAGGCTCTAATGCTGTTTTTCCAATCGTCTGTAATTGCCAACACCATCAAATCCGGTTCGGGGAAATAGCGATAATCATCGGATTCCTCTTTGGTTCGCATAATATGGGAGACGCCCGCGTGTTCGTCCCATAACAAGGTCTGTTGAACAACTTTACCGCCCGATTCGATAATTTCCATCTGCCTTTTAATCTCATAGGACAACGCTTTTTCAACTCCCTTGAAGGAGTTCATATTTTTAACTTCGGTTTTTACGCCGAATTCCTTTTGACCCCTAAGGCGAACGGAGACATTGGCATCGCATCGGAGGGCGCCTTTTTCCATATCACCGGTGCAGATTTCCAAGTAAACAAGTATTTGCTTTAGTTTTGTCAGATACGCATAAGCCTCTTGGGGAGAACGCATATCCGGTTTGGAGACTATTTCGATTAAAGGCACGCCGCAACGGTTAAAATCGACCAAAGTGTAATCAATATCCCTTTCCTCCGGATGGATGGATTTTCCGGCGTCCTCTTCGATATGTATTCTGGTAATTCCTATTTTTTTAGTTCTGCCATCAGTTTCTATTTTGATGCTCCCGCCCTCGGATAATGGGAATTCGTATTGTGAAATCTGATAGCCTTTCGGCAGGTCGGGATAAAAATAGTTTTTGCGGGCGAATATGGAATGACGATGTATTTCCGCCCCAACCGCAAAAGCCATTTTCATCGCATAATCAACGACCCTTTTGTTTAGCACGGGTAAGACGCCGGGCATCCCCAAGCAAATAGGGCAAACCTGACTATTGGGCGGTGCGCCGTATTCGGTAGAACATCCGCAGAAAATTTTACTTTCCGTGTTTAGTTGGGCATGAACTTCCAGCCCGATTATAATTTCGTATTTACTATCCGCCGTTGCCATCAAGCTTTGTTTCCAAAATATAAGCAAAGTTATAAAGTAGTTTTTCCATCAAAGGGGGGGCTATCATCTGTATGCTCATCGGCAACCCTTCGGAATTAAATCCGCAGGGGATAGCGATTGCCGGTAATCCCGCCAAAGTAACGGATGCGGTGTAAATATCGGAGAGGTACATTTGCAGAGGGTTATCCAATTTCTCCCCGAACTTAAAAGCGACTGTCGGCGTTGTCGGAGTTATTATCAAATCGTAATCGGCGAAAGCACGGATAAATTCGTTGCGGATTATAGTTCTCACCTTTTGCGCGCGACGATAATACGCATCATAATATCCGGCGGAAAGGACATAGGTCCCTAACATTATCCGCCGTTTTACTTCGGTTCCGAACCCTTCGGTTCTTGTTTTTATATAACTGTTCCTCAAATCACCGCTTCTTATTGAAAGCCCATATTTTATACCATCATAGCGAGCTAAATTGGATGAGGCTTCCGCATTGGCTATAACATAATAATCGGCGATACATTTCATCGAATTCGGGAGGGATATTTCCTCGAATTCAACACCCCTATCTTTCAGGGCTTCGATACTATTCTCAATCGATTCTCTTATCTCAGGGTTCAACCCATCACCGAAATATTCACGCGGTAGTCCGACCTTTTTACCCTTTAGGGGTTTTTGCAAATAATCTATGTAATCGGGAACCTCTTTGTTTATCGATGTGGAATCCTTTTCATCGAACCCGGCAATAATCCCCAAAAGCGCAGCGTTATCCTCCACATTTTCAGTGATAGGACCTATCTGATCCATTGAGGACGAGAAGGCGACTAAACCATAACGGGACACTAAACCGTAAGTAGGACGCATACCGACCACTCCACAAAACGCCGCCGGCTGGCGTACCGATCCACCGGTATCGGAACCGAGAGCGAAAGGAACCATCCCCGAGGCAACTGCCGCTGCCGAGCCACCTGATGATCCGCCAGGGACCCTCTTTGGAGAATATGGATTTTTCACCGGTTTGTATGCGGAAGTCTCATTAGATGAACCCATAGCGAACTCATCCATATTGGTAGTCCCTACAATGATCAGCCTTGAATTTTTTATTCGCCCTATTACACCCGCATCGTAAAGTGGGATATATCCTTTGAGTATTTTTGATCCGCAGGTGCAGGGGATACCCTTAATGTTAATATTATCCTTGATGAGAATTGGAACTCCGGCGAAGGGAGGAAGTGTTTTACCCGATTTTATATCCTTATCGACTGCTTCGGCTTGCCGAAGAGCTAAATCCTCGCTTATATTAATAACAGCATTTAGTTCGGGATTTAATTCTCTAATTCGCGCTAATGTTTGCTCGGCGATATTGACGGCGGTTATTTCCCGATTGCGGATTTTTCGGGCGATTTTTTTCGCGGTTTGATTGCTTTTATTTAACATAGAGTTTAGATATAAGATTTCATTTTGATTTGCAATAAAAAATCGGAGCCCCACAATTCCGATTGATATTTATTATTCGAAATCCATTAATACATCGGGGATTGATTCCTTTATATCACCGGCTATCAACCCTCGATTCCCATACATAGTCAAAGCGAAATCCCCGGCAGCTCCCAATATATATGTCCCGCATATCGCGGCGGGAAAAGCATCCATTCCCTGTGCTAACAAAGAACCGATGATGCCGGTCAAAACATCACCGGCACCCGCAGTTCCCATCCCGGAGTTTCCAACGGGACTTACATAAATTCTGCCGGACGGTTCGCCGATTAACATCGGGGATCCCTTGAAAACGATTACCACTCCAAACCTCTTTGTCGCTTCGCGCAGGGTAGTAAATCTATCTTTCGTCAACTCATCTATGGGCTTTCCCATAAGGCGGGATAATTCGCCGGGATGGGGTGTTAATACACAAGGGAAATCGATTTGTTGGAAAACCTCGTCCGCCCCCGCGAGGTTGTTTATAGCATCGGCATCGATAACTGTTGGAAGTTTTAGCGATGGCACCAATCGGCGGATAAGTTCCTTAGTTTCAAAATGTGTCCCCAGCCCGGGACCCAGTGCTACGGCGTCAGCCCAATCTCTTATATCCTTTCGGATCTCTCCCAATCCCCTTAATGCGAGACACCGTTTCTTGCGCACCTCCGGTAGGGGAGAGGTCATAACTTCGGTAAGTTTTACTTCGAAGATATCATTTAGGGAAGAGGGGCATCCGAGACGAACCATTCCGCACCCGGTTCTTAAAGCTGATTCCGAAGTTAAAGATGCGGAGCCGGTCAATCCGACCGAGCCTGCTAATACATATAAATACCCAAAGGTGCCTTTATATCCATTGGATGGTCTTTTCGGGAGGTTAAAATGGAGATATTCCGGCGTAGTTAGAAAAAGATTTATTTTCTCGGCTTCGACAGCTTCGTCGGGGATACCTATATCAACTGTATGAACCACGCCGGCGTAATCCCGTCCCGGGGGGAAGTAAAGACCTAATTTGGGTCTGCCGAAAGTGATTGTATAATCCGCTATTACGCAGGGAGTCGAGACCTCGCCGGTGGAAGCATCTACGCCGGAGGGGCAATCGACCGATACTACCGGAATCAGCAAATCATTAATCTTTTTTATGATGTCGGCTGCTAATCCCTTTATTTGTCCTTTGAATCCGGTGCCAAAGATCGAATCGACAATTAGATCCGTGTTTGGCGGAAGCATAAGTTCATCCGGACTTTCAATTACCTTAACCAAGATTCCGTTGGCGATAGCACGATTATAATTGACAGCGGCATCCCCTTTCAATGCTTCCGGCTTTGAAAGGAGAAAACATTGGACCGCATATCCCATATCCGATAGATGCCGTGCCGCTACAAATCCATCCCCCCCATTATTCCCTTTTCCACAGATAACGGAAATTGAAGGATTTTCGTAATCAACCAATAAGTTGTCGATAAAATCAGCTACCGAATTTCCGGCGTTTTCCATAAGATCAAGCCCCGGAATGCCCATATCTTCTATAGCGCGGCGATCTACATTTCGCATTTGTTCAGAGGTCATTAATTCCATAGATTCCCCTTTGTGGTTATAATTAATTTGGATAATTAAATAATTATCATCCGCAAAACAAGATAATTGTCGATTATCCGATATGAAAATTTCAGCGAGGGATGTTGAGAGGTCCATCCTTAAGTTAATTATAACCTTTTGCCTTGATAATAATCAGTATTACCCAATAAATGTTCAAGCCGACAGAAATAATATAAAAGGATAATATCGGTTTTCCAATCAATAAACAGATTGCCATTATAAAGATATCCGTTCCGAAACATAAAAGCGAAACCATCACCATAAAAGTTTTATTATGATACCACCTATGTATCCACTCGGATTTGGGCTGATTTGTCTTTTCAAGTGCTGATTTTTGGGACTGTTCATCTATCCATCTCATAAATTTATCCTGCCAGCCGAAAATGATATGATATAAACTCTGCAGGATAAAAAGGATGCCGTTGAGTGTAGGGGTATGGAAATATCGCTTATCCGATTCGATGATTCTCTCATCAGTCCGACTTATAAGGGTTTTGGTTTTTGAATATTCAATGTATTTCAATTGGTAGTAATTAAAGTATGAGCATTGGAGAAAAATGGAAAAGATGGTGATTATCGTCAGGACGATGATTTCAGTTCCCCCATTAAGGATATACTCGCGAATCCCAACTACTCCAAATACCGCAGTGATAGAAACGAAATCGCCGAGAGTGTCGAGAAATCGGCCAATCCGATGCCCTCTGCCGGTTATCCTCGCCAAAGCTCCATCGCACGCATCCGTTACATCTTTTAAGTGAAATAATATCGCCCCGGTGATATAGTTGCCTTGATAAATCATTGCTGCTGCGCCGATTCCACAGCCGATCGAAGTCAATGTTATAAACTCATGCGGTATCCTTAAAGTGTAGAAAATCCGCAACAACGCCGGGAAATAAAATATGAATAATGCGCTGATATTTGTATAGCTGTCAGTTCCCTTTACTTTAGCGTATTTTCCCTTGAATTGAGACAATGTAAACATTTGGGAAAACCAATGGTAAGGAATTAAATCCTTTGTGGCAGGTTGTTAGGAATTTATAGTTTTGTATTGGCAACCCGGACAGATATACTTTTGGGCGCAGGTCTTACAGGCTAGGTACTTCATCAATGAGCGGTGATTTAAAAATAATATTAGCGAATAGCCCGCGAAGATAATTAGCGATTCCAAATTGCGCAAACGCATTATCAAGGCCAAAGCACCGATAAATGGTATTAACCAAATCGGATAAAGGAATATTCTCCATACGAACGATTGTTCAAAAAATTTCGGTTTGCCTTTTTCGTAAAGCAAAGAAGTTATCCATCCCCAACCGCTATGACATCTCTTACCATAATAAAAACAGTATTTACAGGACGAAAGTGGTAAAACGAACGCCCCGACCGAAACCACATATATTCCATAAAAGATTCCTAATAAGTCGTTATACTTCAAAAGGATAAAAACCCCGCCGCCTAATTCTATCATCCCGAATATCCATTTGATGGCAACAAGGAATATTGGGTATCTACCTTTTTTTTCTTTATAAGAGGGGGAGTAATCCTGCATATCCATAGACAATTTATTGTGCTATATTCGAATTATATTTTTTGCTTATAATTTTGTCATTTAGCTTGACAATTTTCAGAAATATGCAACAATGTATTTTAAGATCTCGTAAAAAGCAATAAAATAAAGAAAAAGGATAGGATATAGAAATGAAACATTTAGATTTAAAAGCGGTTATTTGTTTTTTGATAATTTTCTCTTTTCTTCCGCCATCCCAACTTAAGGCGACGGAGTTTGTGACCACGAATGCTTACAACTTTGAATCCGGGCTGACATTGGACGACGATTTGATAATGACTGGCGGGTATGCAAAGATAAACGGGAATATCAATGGCGATTTTATCGGCGCTTGTCGGTCTGTGGTGATAAATGGTGATATAAACGGTTCTATATTATGTGCCGACCAATACACAAAGGTTTTTGGTAATATCAACGGTTCGATGCGGACATTCTGTCAGGATTCCCAATTAAACGGCACCGTAAAACGGAATGTAATGGCTTTTTGTTCCTCCTATACGCTTGGTCCTGAAGGTAGAATAGGGAAAGATCTGTTGGCATTTGCCGGAGAGGTTGTTGTTGAAGGTCGGGTCGGTAATAATGTTTTGATTAAAGGGGGAGACATTGTTATTTCCGGCACGATTGATGGTAATGCCGATATAGAAGCCGACAAAATAACATTATTACCAACTGCGGTTATTAAGGGAAATCTAAACTATACCAGCAAGCGTCAAGCGAAGATAGAGGATGGGGCGACTGTTTTGGGTTCAACGAAATGGAGTGAAGATACCTCTAAAAAAAGCAGCAAGCGAAGATGGGTGGGCTCACTTACCATTATCAGTGCCATTATATTGATGATTTCCATTGCAGTTCAGATTTTCGCTTTGATAATTGCTGTAATTTCGGGGAAAACCTTACTTACGGTTATCCTCTTCGGCGGGGCACTTTATATCGCTATGGTTTTAATGATCGCAATATTGAAAAAAAGCTCCAAATCCGCTCTTGAAATCTCCCTTACCTCTCCCTTGAAATCTTTTAGTTTGGGCTTGGTTGCATTCATAGTTTTGCCAATTATAACGATATTTTTTACTTTGACCTTAATAGGGATACCTATAGGGCTGATATTGGTCTTTATTTTAGGGATATTATCTGTTTTGGGTTGGATTGTGGGAGCGTTGGCTTTTGGGCATTTCCTGATTAAGATTCTCAAAATATCCTCGAACCCATCCCCATATTTATCGGGCTTGATTGGGATTGTTATGCTTCTCATTTTCGCTGGAATACCGATTTTGGGTCCTATAGCTGCTTTTGTAATTACATTTTTAGGAATGGGAGCGATAATCCTTTCGAAATATAGAGCTGATTAGTTTTCGCTTTACTTCTTTGTGGATTTAGCCATTCGACAAAAAGGGAAATAATCATTATATCCCTTTGTAATTATATATAAATTTATTATATGGAATGCAATCGCAGGTGATTATGTGTTTTTTTAGAATGTTCTTGCCAATGTTATTGATAAAAATTATAATGGTAATAATGAGAGATTTATTATAATAGAGGAAAGCTTTTACTTAAAAAATGGAGTTGGATAGATGCAATCCTGGGCAACAGTAATTTGGTCTTCGGTAGGAAGGAAGATTCTATCAGCTATAACGGGTGTTATTCTTTATCTCTTTATTATGGTGCACTTGTTAGGCAACCTGCAATTGTTCGAAAGTAGCCCGGACCCATTTAACCTCTACGCGAATTTTCTAGAGAAATTCGAAGGGATTATTACGATTATTGAGATCGGGCTGTTAATTTCTATTTTATTTCATATAGTCGTAGGGACGACGGTTTATATCAACAAATTGAAAGCTCGTCCCGAAGGCTATATTAAAACCGGGAGCGCTGGCCCCCCAAGTCGAAAAACGATTTCCTCAACCACAATGATATATACCGGAATCGTTATCGCAGTGTTTATAATCATACATATAATAACTTTCAAATATGGTCCCGGTATCGATGAGGGTTATGTTTCAAACATAAACGGAACTCAAGTCAGGGACTTGTATCGTTTGGTGGTTGAGACTTTCAGTAAACCCGGCTATGTTATTTGGTATGTGGCGGCGATGATATTTTTGGGATTTCACTTAAGGCATGCTTTTTGGAGTGCGTTCCAATCTATGGGATGGACGAACCCAAAATTTTTACCGATCCTTTATGTCGCCGGCGTGATATTAGCAATTTTGATGGCGATGGGATTTATAATTATTCCGATTTGGATTTATTTCACAGGAGGCGCCGTATGACACTCGACGGAAAAGTTCCCGGCGGACCGATTGAACAGAAATGGGATTCTTACAAAGGCCATATAAATTTAGTCAGTCCAGCCAACAAGAGGAAGCACACGATTATCATAGTCGGTACGGGACTTGCAGGAGCTTCGGCCGCCGCAACATTGGGGGAGTTAGGATATAATGTTAAGAGCTATTGTATTCAGGATTCTCCGCGTAGGGCACATTCGATCGCCGCTCAAGGTGGCATAAACGCTTCGAAGGATTATCAAAATGACGGCGATTCGGATTGGAGACTATTTTATGATACTGTTAAGGGTGGGGATTTCCGTTCGCGGGAAGGTAATGTTTATCGGCTGGCTCAACTGAGCGGCAATATCATAGATCAATGCGTTGCTCAGGGTGTCCCTTTTGCACGGGAATACGGCGGGGGATTAGCAAATCGATCCTTCGGTGGTGTTTTGGTATCGAGGACATTTTATGCGCGGGGGCAGACGGGACAACAGTTGCTTTTGGGAGCCTACGGAGCTTTGATGAGACAACTCAATCTTGGCAGAGTTAAAATATTTCCCAGACGGGAGATGCTCGATTTGGTTATCATTGACGGTAGGGCGCGAGGGATTGTTGTTAGAAACCTTATCACCGGGGAGATAGAAAAATACGAAGGGGATGCGGTGCTTTTAGCGACGGGTGGCTATTCCCCGGTTTATTATCTTTCCACGAATGCAGTCAATTCCAACGCTTCCGCCGCTTGGAGATGTCATAAACGGGGAGCGTATTTTGCGAACCCTTCTTTTACACAAATCCATCCTACCTGTATTCCTCAATCCGGTGAGCATCAATCTAAACTTGTATTGATGAGCGAGAGTTTGCGTAACGATGGCAGGATTTGGGTTCCAAAGGAAGTCGGAGATAAGCGAGCGGCCAACGATATTCCGGAAAATGAACGGGATTATTATTTGGAGAGGATGTACCCTGCGTACGGAAACCTTGTCCCGAGGGATATAGCCTCCCGTGCCGCTAAAAGGGTTTGTGATGAAGGTCGGGGTGTTGGGGCGACGGGTAGGGCGGTTTATCTTGATTTTGCAGATGCAATAAAGCGTCTCGGCGAACAGGTAATTCGGGAAAAATACGGCAACCTTTTCGATATGTATGAGAATATTACCGGTGAAAACCCCTACCGGGTTCCTATGCGGATTTATCCCGCGCCTCATTATACAATGGGAGGCTTGTGGGTCGATTATAATCTAATGAGCACAATTCCCGGGCTGTTTGTTTTGGGGGAAGCAAATTTCTCAGACCACGGTGCGAATCGTTTGGGGGCAAGCGCATTGATGCAAGGCTTGGCTGACGGATATTTTGTAATACCTTTTACTTTGGGTCACTATATCGCCGGCGCTAAATTGTCAGCTGTTAATACTGACAATGATGCTTTCAAGGAAGCGGTTGATAATGTACAAAAAGGGACGCAAAAACTTTTATCAATCAAAGGGAGTAAAACGGTAAGGGAAATCCACCGCAAGCTTGGAAATATTATGATACAATATGTCGGGATGTCCCGTAGCGAGGAAGGACTTAAGAAAGCAATTGAGGAGATTAAAAGGATAAAAGAGGAGTTTTGGACGGATGTCAATGTTCCGGGCAGTGCCGATACGCTTAATAAGAGTTTGGAAATGGCTGGAAGGTTGGCGGATTTCCTTGAGCTTGGAGAATTGATGGCTCGCGATGCTCTCAACAGAAACGAATCGGCTGGAGGTCATTTCAGGGAAGAATATCAAACCCCTGAAGGTGAAGCATTACGGGATGATAAGAATTATAGTTATGTTGCGGCGTGGGAGTATAAAGGTAAAGAAAAACCTCAAGAGCTTCATAAGGAAGAACTCGAGTTTGAATATGTAAAGGAAAGCCAGCGGAGCTATAAATAAGGAGCAGCATAAATGAGTAAAAATATAACGGTATATTTGAAAATATGGCGTCAAGAGGGTCCCGACAGCCGCGGTAAGCTGGTTCCTTATACTGTGGATAATGTAGATCCTGATATGTCCCTATTGGAGATGCTTGATGTATTGAATGAGGATCTTACCAAAAAGGGAGAACTTCCAATTGAATTCGATAGCGACTGCCGTGAGGGGATCTGCGGTACTTGCGGTTTGGTTATCAGCGGTATTCCGCATGGGAAGAAGAAAGGCATTGCCACTTGCCAATTACATATGAGGAATTTCAAGGACGGGGATGTTATAACAATTGAACCGTTCAGGGCGAAACCGTTTCCCGTAGTTAAGGATTTAGTTATAGATAGAAGCGCTTTCGATAGGATTATCGCTAAGGGTGGGTATATTTCGGTTAACACCGGCTCCGCTCCGGAGGCAAACCTGATCCCGATTCCAAAGGAGACTGCCGAATTGGCTATGGATGCGGCGGCTTGCATAGGTTGCGGTGCTTGTGTGGCGGCTTGTCCGAATGCGGCGGCTTATTTATTTGTCGGAGCGAAAATATCACAGTATTGTCTGCTTCCTCAAGGTCACCCCGAAAGGAAAATCAGAGTGAGGGCTATGGTCGGACAGATGGATGCTGAAGGATTTGGTGATTGTTCAAATCATGCGGAGTGTCAAGCCGTATGCCCAAAGGAGATTTCAATTGTAAATATCGCTCGGATGCGAAGGGAGTATTTGAAATCTCTTTGGCCTTAATTGCCACCAGCTTCCTTTAGGAAATCACATATCCCTTCATAAATACCCTTTGCGCATTTGTTTTGAAATTCCCTTGTTTTGAGTTGTGATTCCTGTTCGGGAATCATTATGAATGCGCATTCCACCAAAACCGACAACATCTCGGATGGACGGGTCAATGCCAAATTCCCATAATATACGCCGAAATCCGGGAGTTTGATTTCCTCCGTTAGACACTTTTGGATATCTTCGGCCAACGCCTTTGATTGCGGGTGATAATAATATGTGGAGACACCGTTATCGGTGAAGGGGTTGACACCATCGGGGAGGGCGTTATTGTGAATTGAAATCAATATATCCGCACCGAAATTCTTCGCTATCTTCGGACGGTCGTAAATGGCGACAGGCTCATAGCCGTATCTTGTTTGAATTACTTTTGCACCTTTGCTTTCCAAAAGCTTTCGCAATTTATGAGCGATCCACAGGTTTACTTCTCTTTCGGTAAGGCCTGTCGGCCCGACAGCTCCGGCATCAGGACAATGACCCGGGTCGATGACGATCCTTAATCCGTTAACCGGTGATTTTAGTAATCCGCCATATTTGGGCTTTTTCTTAATTTTCAAATAAAATGTATTCTCATTATATCCGGTTGAATATCCCCATTGATATTTGCCCTTAAGCTCTAATGTCAGCTTAAATAAATTATCTTCCACTTGAGACCAGTAAGCGACTTTTACAATTCCCCTATCGGGGATATATTTAATCCAATCGGTATCCCCGATACCGCCATAAATAAGGATATTAATTCTCGATGGGTTTACTTCCTGTTCTATTCTAAAGGGCAGCTTGCAGGATAGTGGAATATTGATAACGGTTTCTTTGGAGAAACTCTCAATTTTAATAAACCTGATTTTGGATATTGGCAGTGGTGTCCCCTCGGGCAAAATGGAAACGCTGTCTTCGGGGACAAATCCAGTAATGGATGGAGATAACCTTAATCGGACAAAATTATCTTCATACCCATCATAGATCGCCCTGATCCCAGGTTGTTGATATAAGAGCAAATAACCGGCGTATGGTTTTGTGCGAACTATTTCGGCTCTGCCGGTAAATTCCACAACCCTGATATTATTCTTCAGAATTGAAATTTTTCCGTTAGATTTCATAACGACCGAATCGCCAATAGTATCGACGAGTTTGTATTCGATCGATTTCTGGGTGGAGTCGGCTATATTTGAAATTTGGATGTAATTCCGATAGGTGGAGAGAAAAGTAGTTTTTTCTTTAGGGATATCACCGAAAACCTCTTCGGATGATTCCTCTTTTATCTGCTTGCTCTCGTAGAGCGGAAGCCAAATAGAGCTACCTTCAAGGCGATAATAGGCATAGCGATTTGGAGTTCCCCTAAATCCTAATTCGATAATTTCGTTTGGCGGCAATAAAGCGTCGGCAGTTGGCAGGATACTGTTGGATTTTATATAAAGAGAATCGCTATTGAATTTTTCCCTTGTCCATCCGATTTTAATCGGGAGCATAAGCGTTGTGGTGTCCGAGCCGTCGATGTCGAGTAATTCAAATGTAAAATCCCCCGTTTCAACATCGATGAACGCTAAAAATGCGCCGTTTTTATAAACTGGGGTAAGTATGCCATTGATATATAATTGGCTGTGGGGAATGGTGTTGCCAAAGATAAATGTTGAATCGACTGCGGGTATGGAGCTATTGGGTTTCGGATATATTACATTGATATATCCCGCTTTGGCCGATTGAAAGCAGATTAAAATTATGGAGAGTGTAAATATGATCCCCTTTATAAATCTCATCTTCTGCGAGCCCCTGTGCCGCTTTTTTCGGGGATAGCCAAAACCCCATTTTTCAGGTCTGCTCCGACAAAAGGATCATCTTCTATTAATTTATTGCCATCCAAATCGATGAAGTCAGCTAATCCTGCGATATGCAAGGCGGAGGTAATTCCAACGGAGCTTTCCACCATACAACCTAAAAGTATTTTTAATCCGAGTTGCTTGGCATATTGGATTATCCGCAGAGTGTCAAATATCAATCCGCCCTTTGATAGCTTTACATTGATGCCATCCGCTATACCATTATAACGCAATATATCTGAAAACACATTTAAGTCCTCATCGATGAAAATGGGAATTTCGGTATTATAGGTCAGCTCTTCGAGTTTATCCAATTCTCCCGGTGGCAGCGGTTGTTCGATGAATTCTATATCGAATGTTGCCAACTGTCCTATCTTTTCGGTAGCTTCCTTTAGATTCCATCCCCCATTGATGTCTAAACGAAGGCCGGCTTTCGATAATTTGCGGAACTCCGAAACGATTTCAATATCATCATCCCCACCTAATTTCAATTTGTAAACAGCATAATCGGGATTTTCCGTAAGTATTTGTTCCAATTGTTTTGGTGTTACAATTCCTATGGAAAACGAGGTCTTAATGTCCTTCGGTTTTGGCAATCCGAGATATTCATAAAGGGGTTTACCTTTTTGGGATGCCAAATACCCATAAACTGCTTGGGAAACAGCGGACAGCGCCGGTTTTGGAAATTTGAGCAGATCTCGGGGCCACGGGTTTTCCGTTAGGTAATCAAAACCGACTTTCTTTTCCAGTATCTCCAATATCTCTTTGGAGGCGGAGTAGATATAGTCGGCCGTCTCGCCCAAATAATACAAAGGTGCGCCCTCGCCGAAATTTCCCTCGATTTCCACAATAACATTTTCCCTGACATTGTCGGAAGGTCGGCTTAATTGAAATGGCTGTTTAAGGTGTAATTTGGTTTTTTCCGCTTTTATTTCCATCTATTTATTATTCTCCGTTAGTATAATTAATTTATAGCAGTTCGGCGGAAATGCAAATCCTATTTGATGGGATTACAGGTAAGTTATCGGTGGCTATTTAAAAGAACCCTCTTTATCGATTTTATGTCCCTAAATAAGGTTTGCTCATAATCGCCGCCGCTTTTTCCGAGAAAACTGATAGAGACGCCGCCATAATGAAGGCTGCTATGGATTATTTTATCCTCATCGATAAACATCGCTATATGACGGGTAAAAAAAACAAAATCTCCGATACGGTGGTTTCCATAGATAATTTTTCGCCCTTTTTTTATTTGATCTTTGGTGTCCCTTGGGAATGCTATTTCAAACTGTTTGAGTATAGCCTGTATAAATCCGGAGCAATCCCATCCGTAAGGGGTAATTCCTCCCCATAGATATGGAGTACCGATAAACTCCTTCGCTTTATTTAATACCGTTGTGATAGGAATGTTTTTATCTTCTTTTCCGTGAATTGGAATGTAATCATTTCGGTGAAGCCATCCATATACCCCATTACCAAGATGAACATAGGCACCAAAGCGCCTATACCCCATTGATGATAATTCCGTGTTGAAACATATCCGTAAAAGAATCCCTGAGGATTTTGAGGGTTTTTTGTATATTGGTGCTGAGGGTGCGGAGATGCGAATATCCTTTTGGGAATTGAGCTCAGGCTCTCTTAATTGGGACGCATAAATATAACCGACATCCCCCTCTAAAGTTTTTACTTTTACAAAGCCGTCTTCGTGTATATTAGAGGCATAAACCCTTTTCCCGAAGAGCAATTGCGTCAAGCGCTCCGATTTTATATCAGGTTTCGAGCGGAGATCGGTCAAAGGGGATTTGACTTCCAATTCCGTTTTATACTTTGACGACTTGGTTATGGACATCTGCGTATTTATAAACAATAGGTAAGCGGGGGGTAAAGGAGCAGGTTATCTCCCATGGGATTGTTCCGCATATTTCGGCGATTTCATCGGCTCCGATAAATTCGTTTCCTTGATTTCCGATGAGGATCACCTCATCGCCGACTTTAACATCATCGATTTCGGAGACATCCACCATAAGCGCATCCATACATATTCGGCCGATTATCGGGGAACGCCTGCCCCTCACTAAAACTTCTCCTTTGTTGGAGAGACAGCGCCTATATCCATCGCCGTATCCTATCGGAATGGTTGCCACTCTTGTCCTTCGATGCGTTATGTAGGACATACCATAGCCGATAGGCGTACCTTTTTCCATTTCTTCAAGGTGTAATATTCGGCTTATAAGTTTTAGCGCCGGGCGGACTGACACTATGCGCCTGCTGGAAGAAGAGGGATAATATCCGTATATCAACAGTCCCACCCTAACCATATTAAAGTAGGATTCGGGAAGATTAAGCAAACCGCCGGAGTTTGCCATTGAAAGTACTAAATCGCTCCCTAAATCTTTCTTGACCGAATCGACAGCTTTTTCAAATCTGTGTATCTGCTCATAGCAAAATGATAAATCCCCATTATCGGAAGTGGAAAAGTTGGTCGAGAACCCGGCGATATGGATTTTCCGCATTTTGAGTAGTTCTCGGGTAAAGCTACGGACATCCTCGCCTTTTATCCCATAACGGGACATCCCGGTATCAACCTTTATATAAACATCGACTTTGTCCGTATTCCAAGCGGCATTATTCAGCGCCTTTGTAAATTCCAGATCAGAGATCGTCGGGGTTAGATTGTATTCCACGAAAAGTGGAGCCCGAGAGGCTGTTTCGGGGTAGAGTAAAACAATTGGCTGTTTAATCCCGGACTGTCTTAACTCGATGCCCTCCTCTATAAATGCTACTCCGAAACAATCCGCACCATTTTCAGCCATAACTTTTGAAACTTCCACCGCCCCGTGTCCATAGGCGTTCGACTTGACAACAGCCTGCAAATCAGTTCCTTCGGGAAGTATGTCCTTTATGTTATGGGTGTTTTCAGCCACTGCGGATAAATCGATTTCCAGATATGATGGTCTATCGAAAAAGTTTTTTCTATTGGTCATATTTATTAAGCCCATATAATTTGAAATTCATATAATTTAGCATTTGATAATTATTCTCCTTTGTGAACCGAGCCAATCCAATTGTGTCGGAACGCCTTTCCGAAGACGATGAAAAAGCCTATTTATCTATATCATCTTATTGAAATTTAACCTCTCTCAATCTTTTAGCGGCGGTTTCCGGAGTTGTCTTATTAATGTAGAATCCTGTTGCCCATTCAAATCCCTCAGGTTTGGTGGAAGTCGGCATGATTTCGATATGCCAATGGTAATCTTTATCGATTGTTTCCCAATAATTGGGCCTTCCATCGCGGTTCGGACCATTAAAGAAGACAAGGTTGTATGGCGGGTCATCGAATAGCGCCTTTATTCGCAGCAGTATTTCCTTAAGCATTGAGGCTAAATACGGCATTTCCTCTTTGGGGTGTCGTTCGAAGTCACTGCAATGGGTTTTTGGTAAAATCCATACTTCGTGCGAATATCTACTGGCGAAGGGACATATAGCGATAAATTTATCGTTTTCCGATACAATTCTTTCCTCCTGAGACATCTCCTGTCTGACTATATCGCAATAAACGCATCTTTCCTTGTAAAGAAAATAATTCCTACCGCCCATATATTGTTCTTTGATATTTTTGGGGGTAATCGGAGTAGCAAGTATGTGAGAATGGGTATGGGGCAATGCCTCCGCCAATCCTCGTTTCCCGTATGTTTTATAGATTACAATATTCCGTAGTCGCTTATCTTTTTTCAAATCGGAGATACGCTCCCTATATGCAGTGAAAACCTTTGCAAATTGATCTTCGGGTAAATCAGCCATATTGGGATAATGTTCGGGGGTTTCTATGACTAATTCGTGTGCGCCGATAGAATCCATCATATCATACATAAGTTGCGCCCTGCGGTTCAATTTGCCCTCAACAATCATTGCGGCGGTGAAATTAGGAATGACGCGAACTTCCCACCCGGGAGTATTCGGTTTTGAATTGTTGGGTCTAATGGCAAAAATCTCGGGGGGGGTAAATTCCTCGCTCCCTTTGCATAAAGGACATTTCGGGAAATCTTCAATTTTCCCCAATTTTTCAATTGTGGTCGATAGCGGTAAGAGTTTGTCTGTATTAACGACCCATCTCCCAACAATCGGGTCCCTTCGTAAAGTTGACATGTTATTGCCTTTCAATAATGAATTGGGCGAATAATCTGATTATTGCATATGACGGATAACCAATCGGATGGGCAATTTTAATATCACAATTACCAAAACCAACATAAACCGTTAATTATATTATTCCAATAACAATATGGTATGATGTAGGTTAGAACGGTAAGTCGTCATCGGTTTCGGGGATGTCCTCCGATATTGATGAAGCGCTTTGCGTTTCGGAAGCCCCTTCGGTTTTCCGTCCGAGAAATTGGACCTTTCTGGCGACTATTTCCGAAATATATTTACGGTTACCATCTTTATCGTCATACGATCTGTTTTGGATTCGCCCTTCTATGTAAATCGGACTGCCTTTCTTTAGATATTGATTGACTATTTCGGCTTGTTTCCCCCAACACACTATATTATGCCAAACGGTCTTATCGGAGAGTTGCCCGTCCTTATCCCTCCATTTTTCCGTAGTCGCCAAGCTGAAAGTGGCGACCGCTTGCCCGTTTGGTGTATATCGTAATTCGGGATCTCTGCCCAAATTTCCTATTAATATCGCTAAATTAACACCTGCCATATTACCTCCAATATTTTTAGTTCATTATATTCTATTGCAATCTTTATGTCAACTTTATTATTATTTATGCGTTTGATTTGGAAAAATTGGGGAACTTTATTCTTTTGTGAAAGGGTGATATTATGGAGCTTTTTAAGATTAAGCCCGCTGAGATAACTGAAAAGTTAGTCGAATTTTTATCGAATAACCTTCAAAATACAGGTTTGAGTGTATTTGTCGTTGGTTTATCGGGCGGACTGGATTCGGCGGTTTCCGCCACCCTTGCGGCGAAATCCGTAGGTGCCGATAAAGTAGTGGCGAATATTATGCCATATAAAACATCCTCGAAAGAAAATATCGAGGACGCTCAAGAAATAGCCGCTTCATTGGGGATTAGAAATAATCTAATCGATATTTCGCCGATGGCGGATTCCTATTTCAGTCGAAACGATGATATGGACAATATCCGTAAAGGTAATTTTATGGCGAGGCTGCGGATGGCTCTCCTTTATGATACTGCGGCGAAAGAGAATGGATTGGTGTTAGGGACATCGAATAAGACCGAAGCTTTATTGGGGTATGGGACGATTCACGGTGATGCCGCTTGGGATGTTGACCCTTTATGGGATTTATATAAAACCCAGATCAGGGATTTGGCCGGTTTTTTGGGCGTACCGCAAAAAATCATCGACAAAGCTCCTACTGCCGATTTGTGGGAAGGCCAAACCGATGAGGGTGAGTTAGGTTTTGCCTATGCCCGAATAGACCGTCTTTTATTCTTAATGGTTGATCTTGGTTATAGTTCGGATAAACTTGAGAGCGAGGGTTTTAAGGTTAATGAAATTGAGAGGGCTAAACAATTGATCAAGAGAAATCAATTCAAGCGATCCGGTCCGGTGTCGGCACAATTATTCCCGCAATATATCGGCTGTAATTTTGTCGCTCCCGCGGATTGGTAGATATAACAATTCTTTCTTGATGGATAACTCGAATGAAATCAAAGGGAAGGGAACCCTTTACATAATTTCCACACCGATCGGGAATATCCGTGATATCACCTTGCGAGCTTTAGATATTTTAGGCGAAGTTGCGCTTATAGCGGCCGAAGATACCCGAGTATCGAGGAAACTGCTGTCGCATTACGGTATATCAGCCCGTATGGAAAGTTTTCATAAATTTAATGAGGAATCCAAGAAAAGCAAATTGCTGAAGGTTCTGCTCGACGGTAAATCGGTAGCTTTGATTTCCGACTCCGGAACTCCGGGAATATCGGATCCTGCTTTCAGCATAGTCAGGGAAGTAATTAAACACAATATCCCGATAACATCGGTACCCGGGGCTAATTCTATTATTCCCGCTTTGGTATTATCCGGTTTACCAACCGATAAATTTTATTTCGGCGGATTTCCTCCGGTAAAGTCCGGCCCAAAAAGAAGATTTTTTGAAGAACTTAAGGATAGAGAGGAGACCTTGATATTTTTTGAATCCCCTCATAGATTACTGAAAACTATAAATACCATTAGCGAAGCATTGGGCGATAGGGAATGCTCAATTTGTCGTGAGCTAACTAAAAAATATGAAGAGATATTTCGCGGAAGGATATCGCATATAATTGAAAATGCGGATGAGATGACTATAAGGGGCGAATTTGTTTTAGTGGTTTCGGGCAATAGGAAATAGAGCTTGAAGGTCCTTTTTGATAAATTGAAGCCTTATGATTATGCGGCGGTTGTTTATTCGCTGATTATGGGTTTGATTATTCTTATTTATGGGGGAGTAGAAGGTCTATATGGGTATAATCTATTAGCTTTACTTGCTTATATTGTCTTCATAATTTTAATTGCTTATTTTTTCGATGATAAGAAGGGATTGCGTAGATTTATCAGGATAACCTACCCACTGTTCTCCTTTACTTTTTTGTATGAACAAACCGGGCAATTTATCAATTTAATCCATCAGGGCTATTATGATAATCATATTATCGCTTTCGAGAATATGATTTTTGGAAAGAACCCGACCATACTTCTGCAATCCATATCTTTTCGCCCGCTTAATGAACTCCTATATTTCTGCTATTTTTCTTATTACTTCCTGTTGATCGTTTTGGGTTTATACCTTTACATCGGAAGGAAATATATCGATTTCCAAAAAATGATTACCGCCGCTTCGATAGCCTATTTTATATCCTATACTGTGTTTATTTTATATCCGGCGGAAGGTCCGAGGTATGCGTTAGCCGGCTATTATTATATGAAGCCGCAGGGCTATTTCTTTGTGCCATTGGTGAATTACATTATAAATTTGGGCGGGCTTCATGGTGGATGTATGCCTTCCTCCCATGTCGCTACTGCGGTCGTTTCCACGATTATCAGTAGGCGATATGCGAAAAAACTGTTTGGGGTTTATCTCTTTTTATCGATTGGTTTGACGATCGGGACCTTCTGGGGGAGATTCCACTATGTATCGGATGCCGTTGCCGGAATAATTGTGGGGATATTCGCAGTATGGCTTGCCGAACGGAGTTTTGTTTGGTTGAAATTTAATTCTTATGAGAAGAGTTCTTTGTCCGAAGAGGGGAGAGGTTAATCGCGCAAACCAATTAAACTTTTTATCTCCCCTAAATTGTCGCAGATAGGATATTTTTCTATCTCGGGGGGATATTCCTTTCCAACCTTACGCTTTAAAATAGATTTGATGCCGACTTCCCGAGGACCTATAACATCTTCCTCGAACCTGTCGCCGATAAATACCGCTTCGGATGGATAGCATCCTGCAATTTCCAAAGCCTTCATATAAATATCGGGATGAGGTTTCTTTATTCCGATTTCACAGGAGAATATCAATCCATCTACATAAGGAATAATGTTATACTTTTCCAGTTCGTTGAGGTGTAAATATGCGGGGAAAATCGAATTGCTGACAATTACTATCTTCACGCCCCCGGATTTTAGTTTCTTCAATAGATCGACAGCGCCATCGATAGGTTTCGCTATTTCGGAAATAGTATGATAATATTCACTTATGAATTCGAGTAC
>JALSTH010000121.1 GCA_026983835.1 Candidatus Zixiibacteriota bacterium
TGCTCGTCTCTCGGAATGACCTATAATCACATATTGACATCCTACGGATAACAACATTGGACCGGAAATCTCGCCCGTGAAAGCCCCGAATTTTTCATAATGAATATTCTGTGCCCCCAATTGAATAACGGATCTTTCAGTAACCTTATAGACTAATGGAAGACTAATGAAGGGTGGGCAAATAAGCAATTCCGCATCATCGAAACCGGTTAACCTGGCCTTAATTTCCATTGCTAACTTGATGGCTTCATCCGCAGTAGTATTCATTTTCCAATTACCGGCAATTAATCTCTTACGCATATCTATCAGAAACTCCTGTCTTTATTTATCTGTAAGTGCCTCAACTCCGGGTAATGCCTTGCCCTCCAAAAAATTAAGGGAAGCGCCACCTCCGGTTGAAATATGAGTAACCCTATCGGTAAACCCAAATTCTTTTACTGCCGCTGCGGAATCACCGCCGCCTATAATCGTAATAGCACCCTTATCGGTTATGTCTGCGAGCTTTGAGGCTATTTTGATTGTGCCGTTGGCAAATAGTTCCTTTTCGAAAATACCCATAGGTCCATTCCAAACGACGGTCTTGGCATCATCTAATTTTTCCTCGAATAGATCTATTGTTTTCGGACCGATATCGGCGCCGATCCAACCATCGGGAATTTCCTCAGCAATCGCCACTTTAATCTCGTCTTTGCGACAATCAAGATTGGGTGCGATTATTGAATCGATCGGCAGGATGAATTCGCAACCGGAAGATTTCGCCTTGTCCAATATATCTTTTGCCATCTCCAATCTACCCTCTTCCAAAAGGGATGCGCCAATCTTATAACCGAGAGCTTTGAAGAAAGTGTATGTCATTCCGCCGCCGATCAATATCCGGTCCACCTTTGACATTAAATTATTAATTACATCTATCTTACCGGAGATTTTCGCCCCGCCTAAAACCGCCACAAACGGTTTTTTGGGATTGGCAATAGCGTTTCCCAAATAATCCAACTCTTTTTTCATAAGATAGCCGGCGACGGCAGGTTGAATTATAGATGGAACACCGGCGGTAGAAGCATGAGCGCGGTGAGCGGTCCCGAAAGCATCGTTTACATATATATCCCCCAGCTCCGCCAATTCTTTCGCCATCTGCATATCGTTTTTCTCTTCGCCCGGATAAAAGCGGAGATTTTCCAACAGTAAGCAATCACCATCCCTCATCTCGGTGACAGCTGATTTCACCTTCTCCCCGAGGCAATCATCGATAAATTCGACTTTTTTACCCAACAGTTTTCCGAAAGCCGTTGCAATAGGCTTCAATGAATATTCGGGTTTCCATTCGCCTTTGGGGCGACCCAGATGCGACATCAAAATAGCCCTTCCGCCGGATTCAATAATCTTTTTGACCGTCGGCAAAGTCGCCCTTAATCGCGTATCATCCGCTACTTCGCCTTCCGGCGTCAAGGGGACATTAAAATCGACGCGGGTTAAAACCCGTTTGCCCTTCAAATCCACATCATCTAATGTCAGCTTGTTAAAAGCCATCCCGATTACTCCTAATTTAACCCGCCGAGTTTTCTAAGCATATCAACTACCCGACTGGAGAATCCCCATTCATTATCATACCACGAGAAAACTTTAACCAACCTCTTTCCCATAACCATTGTCAGCAAACTATCGAAAATGGAGGAATGACTATTGCCGACTATATCGGCGGAAACAATAGGAGCTACGCTATAGCCCAATATTCCCTTCATCGATCCTTCCGACGCCTTTTTCATTGCGGAGTTTATTTCTTCCACCGAAGTATCCCTTTCGGTTTCCACTACCAAATCGACAATCGAGCCATCGGAGACAGGTACTCTCATCGCATAACCATCCAGTTTGCCCACGAGTTCGGGAATGACCAATGAAATGGCTTTTGCGGCTCCGGTTGTGGTTGGAATCATTGATACCGCAGCCGCCCTTGCCCGGCGTAAATCTTTGTGCGGCAGATCGAGTATTCTCTGGTCATTCGTGTAAGAATGTATGGTGGTCATTACGCCCTTGACGATGCCGAAATTATCAACCAGCACTTTCGCCACAGGCCCAAGGCAGTTAGTGGTGCAACTTCCGATAGTAACTATATCATCGGTATCGGGATTATATTTTTCATCATTAACGCCAAAAACAAAGGTCGGAACCTTATCTTTTGCCGGAGCGGAAATCAAAACTTTTTTAGCGCCCGCGGTGATATGTTTCCTTGCCATATCGGAGGATCTGAATATGCCTGTTGATTCAAGTATGACTTCGGCTCCCAATTCCCTCCATGGAAGTTGGGCGGGATCCCGCTCAGCAATAACTTTGGTCTTCTGGTTGCCAACAATGAAATAATCGCCCTGAACCTTGACATCATCCTTCAAAGTTCTGTGAACCGAATCATATTTAAGTAAATGAGCTAAAGTTGGAGCGTCAGTTATATCATTTACGCCGACTATTTCCATATCGGGATAATCCTTAGCGATGCGATAAACCAACCTGCCGATACGCCCAAATCCGTTAATTCCAATCCTTAAAGCCATAGTTCCTCCGATAAACCCAATTTGATAGTAATCCTTATCTTACATTGTAAGCCGAATAATAGGAATATTTCGATTTTTCGCAAGTAAAAAAACAAACATTTTATTTAATATCGTTATAATCCCAATTCGGATTTGAATGCGGCTATATGGGGATCGTTAGGCGCAACATTCTCCAATATCTTGAATGTCGCCCTAGCCGAGTCCATTTGCTGAAGATCGTATCGGTAAACGATAAGCTTATTGAATAGCGCCTGTTTATAATCCGGCTGTATTTGTAATGATTTGTTGAAATAATCAACGGCTTTTTTAAAATTGCCCTTTTGACGATACATTATTCCGCAATCAACCCAAACATAGGCCTTATTTGGTTGGATTGTAAGGATTTTTTCATAGGTGGAAATAGCCTTGTCGGGCTTACCCAAATCGAAATAATAGTTTCCCAAAGTGGTTAGAAGGTCGATATTATTAGGATCATCTTTAAGCATATCCTCAATCTTGTTTATCTCATCTTGCATAGCTTGAGCCATTTTTTCTTGGCTGCTCTTATCCGATATTTTCTGGCTTACTTTCTCGCTCGTGCTGTCGGAACGGTCCAAATTTAAATAGTAGGCGGTAAACAATCCCGATAGAATAACTCCGACCAACAAGCCAAGTAAAAAATCTCTTTTAATCATAATTATATTCTCCCTAAAATAATTAATACATAATCTCGATTTTATTCCACGATGTCAAGCCGTTTTTTGGGAGTATTTTAAGTTCTTGGGCAATATGGATTATATACGAACAAATAATCTTAATTTTGTGATAATTGAGAAATCGTGGGAACAGTATTACCGACATCGAAGTTTTGAGTATATAATATAACAAAAATAGTAAGGAATAAGCAGTAAAAAATAACGAAAGGAGTAATTGATGAGTATTCAAGTAGGATCACCGGCACCGGATTTTACGGCGCAAGCTGTGCTTTCGAATGGCGAATTCAAGGAGGTTAAGCTTTCGGATTATAAGGGTAAGTGGGTTGTTTTATTTTTCTATCCTTTGGATTTCACCTTCGTCTGCCCGACCGAGATTACCAGCTTTAATAAGCATTATGATGATTTTGTCAAGGCGAATACTGAAATTTTGGGTGGTTCCATCGATTCGGTATATAGCCATTTAGCTTGGATTAATAATGGGCTCGGGAAAATGAAATTTCCTTTGTTCTCGGATATAACCAAACAGATTTCCCGTGATTATGGTGTTCTGTTAGAGGATAAGGGCATTGCTCTTCGTGGAACCTTTATCATCGATCCCGATGGCATTCTCCGTTCGGCGGTGGTCAATGACACTAACACAGGCCGTAATGTTAACGAAACTTTACGTACCCTGAAAGCAATGGAAACCGGTGAACTTACCCCTTGCGACTGGGAACCGGGACAGGAGACTTTGGGTAAAGCATAAGATAATCAACTAAAACAAAAAGCGGGTTCCGGGTGTTGTTTCCACTCGGAACCCGCTTTATATTTGTTTCCGTTTTGGGATACTACAACGGATTTCCCCAATGTTCGGCAAAAGCTATCTCGTCGATGGATAATCTTGGTTTGGGATTTGGTTGTTCGGCGGGATAACCTAATGTCATCAGTTCAACGATACGAATGTTTTCGGGAATACCCAAAATTTCCCGCACTTTATCCTCGTAGAAGGATCCGATCCAACAACAGCCTAATCCTTCCTCGACCGCTTGCAGGTTCATTTGGGTAAGAGCTATTGAGACATCGATAGTATAAGCGGGCTGACCGCAGCGCATAATATAATCTGTTCCTGTGGCGCAGGCGATTATAACGATCGGAGCTTCTTCCACGAATTTCTGCCCCCTTGCGGCATCTACGAGTTTGGATTTCGTTTTTGAATTCATTACAAAGACAAACCTCCATTCTTGGCGGTTTTTTGAAGAAGGAGCTAATCGACCCGCTTCTATTATGCGGAGGAGTTTTTCATATTCTACTTCCTTTTTCAGATATTTGCGAATCGAGCGTCTTTGTCTTATAACTTTAAATACATTCATCGCTTTTTCAACTTATTTGAAAATTGCCACTTAAGGTAATTATTTTGATAATTCCTTTAATGCAATTCGCGGTACGATAATAGGTATGGCGACAATCATTATTACAAGTAAAACGATCTTTTTCATAATAACCTACTCAACAGATTCAGCGAAAATGTTTCCATCCTTTTCCTTAAGCTTACCAATCCTTATATCGGGATCGTGGTCGAATGCTATATAGTAATCTCCTTTGAGGCACTCGTTGATAATACCCTTTTTCTTATAAAGAGAATCGATCGGATAAGAATCCACGGCGCCGATATATGCCGGTTTCAGATGATGCCTCGTGGGAAAAATATCCCCGGGATAAATCAGCGTTTCACCTTCCGATTGTACTAAAATTAGCAAATGCCCGCGCGTATGTCCGCCGGTTAAATAAACAGCTATCCCATCGATTATTTTACCGTCATTCTGAATACCTTGTATCTCATCATAATGTCTTAACAAATCAATTAGATATGTGGCGGCATTTCGTTCGTTAGGATTTAACGCATCATCAAGTTCATAACGATGGGCGTAATATTTGGCATTAGGAAAAAGTTTTACCATATTCCCATCATCACCGAGCTTCAATCCACCAAGTGAATGGTCTGCGTGAAGATGTGAAAATATGACAATATCGACCTCTTCAAGGGAAATCCCGGCATCCTCGAGCGACTTTGTTAAATGCGATGGACTTTCAACGCCGTATATCTTTTTCATCTTATCGCTTAATGCATCGCCCAAACCTAAATCAACAATGATGTTGTGTTCGCCGGTTTTAATTAAAAGGGGATGAATTTCTAAAGTTATAAAATTATTTTCATCCGGCGGCATTAGCTTTGCCCAGATCTTTTTGGGGATTACACCAAAGAGTGCTCCTCCGTCGATACGGAATTTATTCTCGTATAAAGAGATGACCTCAAAATTACCGAGTTTCATATTATTTCCCAACTTATTTGCGTAATATTTTTGTTTTTTAAATTTAAATTAAGGTCGGATTCAATGCAAGCATAAAAGAATCCGACCCATAACAAGTCAAAAAAAATCAAGTTCCTGTCAATTACCGCAAAAGGGCTGAAGCGATAACCAGTCTTTGAATTTCGGATGTGCCTTCGTAGATTTCCGTAATTCGCTGATCGCGGTATAGTTTGCCGATAATTGAGAATTCCTCAATATATCCATACCCTCCATGAATTTGCATCGCCCTATCAACACAAAATCCAGCGGTTTCGGTGGCATAGAGTTTCGCTTGAGCTGCTTCTGTTCCGAACCTTCCGCCTTCATCCCACATCCGGCTTGATTTATAGACTAAAAGTCTTGCTGCTTCCACGCGGGTAGCCATATCGGCTATCATCCATTGAATTGCCTGCAGTTTAGAAATGGGCGCCCCG
>JALSTH010000122.1 GCA_026983835.1 Candidatus Zixiibacteriota bacterium
TTCTGCCGATTGCCTCACCCCTGTTTCGACCCCAGACGATTAATTTTGAAATCATTGGATCGTAATAAACCTCAATCGAACTCCCTTCATAAACCCCGGAATCCACCCTGACACCGGGACCTCCCGGCTCACGATAAGCTTTTAATTTCCCGGTTGATGGCAGAAAATTGTTTTTTGTATCCTCGGCATAAATCCTGCACTCAAGCGCATTTCCATATGGAACAATTTCTTCCTGATTCAATTCCAGTTTCCTACCAAGTGCCACAGTTATTTGCCCTTTCACCAAATCATAACCGGTAACCATCTCCGTTACCGGATGCTCCACCTGAAGACGAGTATTCACTTCGAGAAAATAAAAGTTCTTTTCGCTATCGACCAAAAACTCTACTGTTCCCGCATTTACATAACCGGCTGCTTTCGCCGCAGAGATCGCTGTTTCCCCCATCGCTTTTCGCATAACCCCATCTACCAAAGGAGATGGGGATTCCTCTATTACCTTTTGATGACGGCGCTGTATCGAACATTCCCGCTCCGGGAAGTAAAAATAGTTGCCGTGCGTGTCCGCCAAAATTTGAATTTCTATATGGCGCGGCTGGGAGAGATATTTTTCAATATAGATCCTCGAATCGCCGAATGCCGATTTTGCCTCGGATGATGCTCCCCTGACGGCGGAGGAGGCTTCATCTTTTGAATTAACTATCCGCATACCTTTTCCGCCCCCACCAGCCGCCGCCTTAATCAACACCGGCAGACCTACCCTATCGATAATCTCCAAAGCTTGGCTCTCATCTTTTATTTCCTCCTCCGTACCAGGGACCACTGGAACTCCCGAGGCAATCATAGTCTTACGCGCCTGCATTTTATCACCCAGCAAACTTATGACATTGGGCGGCGGACCGATAAACACCAAACCGGCGTCGAGAACCGCCTTGGCGAATTCCGGATTTTCCGCAAGAAAGCCATAACCCGGATGGATAGCATCGGCTTTACATTTCAAGGCGATATCTATTATCTTATCGCTTCGCAAATATGATTCGGATGATGGTGCCGCTCCCAAATAATACGCTTCATCAGCATATCTAATATGAAGCGCTCCCCTATCGACATCCGAATAAACCCCCACCGTCTTAATCCCCATTTCACGGCAGGCACGCATCACCCTGACTGCGATTTCCCCTCTGTTGGCAATTAATATCTTCTTAAACATAATTTCCCATATCTTATTCTCAAATATTAAATCTCATCGATTCTATCCAATAAAATTCAGGGTCGACAACTTCTATAACCTTTTATCCCTCCACGCCTGCTTGCTTATAACGGTATATTCCCGTGTTTTTTCGGAGGGTTGGTGTCTCTTTTATTCTCGATCATTCCAAGCGCGTTTATCAAGCGGAGTCGGGTATTTTTGGGTTCGATAATATCGTCAATATAGCCCCTCGATGCCGCCCCGAAGGGATCCGCAAATTTGTCCCTATATTCCTGCTCCTTTTTTTTCAACATCTCTTCCGGATTCTCTGAAGCGGCAATTTCCCTTTTGAAAATAATCTCCGCCGCTCCCTTCGGACCCATCACCGCAATCTCCGCCGTAGGCCAGGCATAATTTATATCCCCCCTTATATGTTTCGATGAAAGTACATCATAAGCACCACCATAAGCTTTCCTCGTTATAACTGTTAGCTTCGGAACGGTGGCTTCACAATAGGCGTAAAGCAGTTTCGCACCATGCTTGATTATCCCGCCATATTCCTGATCGGTTCCGGGCAGAAAGCCGGGAACATCTTCAAAGGTAATCAAAGGGATATTAAAAGCATCGCAGAAGCGGACAAACCGCGCTCCTTTCAATGATGAATGAATATCCAAAACTCCCGCAAGTACCGCCGGTTGATTAGCCACTATCCCAACCGTCCGCCCTCCCATACGCGCAAACCCCACAATAATATTTTGGGCATATTCCGAATGCACTTCCATAAAATCGCCATCATCAACAACGGAATTTATAACCTCCTTCATATCGTATGGCTTATTGGGATTATCAGGGATAATTTCGTTTAATTTTTCATCCGCTCGACTAACGGGATCGGTGCATTCTTTAATGGGGGGATCTTCCATATTGTTCAAAGGGATAAAATCAACCAATCGACGCACTTCCATTAGGGCTTCCGCTTCGTTCCCCGCTCTAAAATGAGCGACCCCCGATTTAGAGGAATGTGTTTCCGCTCCACCCAATTCCTCGTAAGTAACTTCTTCGTGGGTTACGGTTTTCACCACATTTGGGCCGGTTACAAACATATATGAGGATTTATCCACCATAAATATGAAATCCGTAATAGCGGGTGAATATACTGCGCCACCGGCGCAGGGTCCCATTATAACCGATATTTGAGGAATTACTCCGGAAGCAAGGGTGTTGCGTAAAAATATATCAGCATATCCTCCGAGGGAAACCACCCCCTCCTGAATCCGCGCCCCGCCGGAATCGTTCAAACCTATGACAGGCGCCCCGACTTTCATCGCCATATCCATAATCTTGCATATCTTTTCGGCAAACGCTTCGGACAGGGTCCCACCGAAAACCGTAAAATCCTGAGAAAAAACAAAGACCAATCTGCCGTTTATAGTCCCATAACCGGTGGCGACACCATCCCCAAGAATCTTTTTCTTCTCCATCCCGAAATCGTGGCTGCGGTGCGTAACGAACATATCAAATTCCTCAAAACTACCTTTATCCAAAAGGAGTTCAATCCTTTCACGAGCGGTGAGTTTACCTTTTTTATGCTGCTTTTCAATTCGCTCCTCACCGCCGCCTAAAGCAGCAAGCTTTCGCATCTGCCGTAGCTTTTCCAATTTCTCTTTAAGATGCATTTTATCTCCGGGACAGTTAAAATTTCTTCATTCAATAAAACGCCATAAAATTTTATAATTATAAAAATTTCCCTTAAAAGTCAATAGTTTTAAGTCCTTAAGATTTATCAGCTTTTACTTGACCGACATTGAGATAAGGTGTATAATTTCAAAAACAGTTTTTGTTTTTGAAGCGAATATATGACAAAAACAATTATCGCTCCTTCATTATTATCCTGCGATTTTTCGCGAATTGCCGAAGAGGTGAAAGCTGTTGAGGATGCCGGCGCTGATTGGTTACATATCGATGTTATGGACGGGGTTTTTGTCCCGAACATTACAATCGGTCCTCCTGTTGTGTCCGCCTTCAAGAAAGTAAGCCATATCCCATTGGATGTTCATTTGATGATAAGTCGGCCGGAAAGGTATATTAAGGAATTCATAGACGCCGGTGCCGATTATTTAACCGTCCATCAAGAAGCCTGTCTTCATCTCCACCGTGTACTATCGGAAATAACCGAACTCGGGGCTAAAGCGGGTGTATCTATTAATCCGGCGACTCCCTCCGAAATGATTATCCCCATCCTCGACAAGGTTTCTCTTATCCTTTTTATGACGGTAAACCCGGGCTTCGGGGGACAGGAATTTATACCCCAAGTTATGGATAAGGTCGATTTAATAAGGAATAAAATCAAAAAGCGGAATTTGGATATTTTGCTTTCCGTTGATGGTGGTATTAATGATAAAACCGCTGAAGTGGTCAAAAATAAGGGGATGAATGTTTTAGTCGCCGGTAGCTTTATATTCGGTTCTACGGATTACAAAAACGCGATAAATTCGCTACGCTAATATCTTAATATGTATAATATGCGCATTTCAAAAAGTATAAAATCGACTCTGCTGTTTAGTTTCGCATTCATTATTATATTTTCGATTTTCCTCCTCGCTTGCGGGAATAATAAGGATTTCGGAAAAACGAAATTAGTTTTCAAACATGGCAAAATCGCCGGCGAATCGAAATACTTGACTGATTTGATAACCCAATTTGAATCGGAAAATCCCAATATCGAAGTTGTGGAAGAAGTATTACCCGCTATCACCGATCAGCAGAGGCAATTTTATATCACCAGTTTGGAAAGCGGGTCCGATGATTTCGATGTTCTGTCGATGGATGTAATTTGGATTCCGGAATTCGCCAGAGCAGGTTGGCTTGAAGATCTTACCGCACTATTTTCCAAAGATGAAATCCAATTGTTCTTCCCGGGACCGTTAAGGGCTGATACTTATCAAGGGAAGTTATATGCTATGCCTTGGTATGTAGATGCCGGGGTCCTGTATTATCGAAAAGACCTCTTGGGGAAGTATTTCTTAAGCCCTCCCAAGACTTTCAACGAGCTGAAAAACATTTGTCGCATAATTAAAAGGCAGGAAAGAAATAGCAAATTATATGGATTTGTCTGGCAGGGCAAGCAATATGAGGGATTGATATGTGCCGCTTTGGAATTCATCGAAGGGAACTGCGGGCATATATTAGACGCCGACGGTAATCCAATAATAAATTCACCGCAGGTGATAAATGCGATGAGTTTTATGCGCTCGTTAATTGATTCGGGTATCACTCCGGAATATGTTACAACCGCTGATGAAGAGATGACCCGTCATTCTTTTGGTAATGGCAATGTAATCTTTATGCGCAATTGGCCCTATGCATACAATATATTCAATGCGGAGGATTCCAAAATAAAGGGTAAGGTCGGTGTATGCATAATGCCTCATTTCGATAACTGCCCATCGGCGGCCACATTAGGCGGTTGGCAGTTGGGGATAAATAAAATGTCAAAGCACAAAAAGGAAGCCCAAAAATTTATCAGCTTTATGTTTCGATATGAATCCCAAAAATATCTCGCTCTCAATGTCGGACTGAAACCGTCCCGCCGTGATATATATACCGACGAAACCCTAAAAGATAAACAACCCTTTATAAGCGATCTATACGATATCTTGATGAAGGCGGTCCCCCGACCCATAACTCCCTATTATCCGCAAATATCACAGGTGCTTCAAACGAGTTTTTCCGAAATAATTACAGGAAGCAAATCGGCGGAAGAATCTCTCAATGAGGCTCAAGGGAAATTAGCGGAAATAATATCGCGGAGCGGATAACTTGGAACGGCGGTTAGGTTATATCCTTTTGCTACCAGCCATTATCACAATTGTTATTGTAGCTGTATATCCGATATTCGATGTAATAAGGCTCAGTCTGACCGAGCGCTTCCTTACATTAGGCATTGATAATTTCATCGGATTAGATAATTACATTAAATTAATTCACGACGATAGATTATTAAATGCCTTAAAAAATACCATTGTTTTCACTACGGTGTCCGTCTCAATAGAATTACTATTGGGATTATTAATCGCCTTGTTTATCAATAATCCGTTTTCTGGAAAGGGGCTGATCAGAGCGTCAGTGCTATTACCTTGGGCAATCCCCACCGTCGTTTCCGCCAAGATGTGGGCGTGGATATTCAATACCGATTTCGGCATATTAAATTACCTGTTAATCTCGGCGGGGATTATCGGGCACAAATACAATTGGCTCGGGGAACCGCATTTGGCTATGTTCTCGGCGATTATGGTCGATGTTTGGAAAACCACTCCTTTTGCCGCATTATTGTTATTGGCGGGCTTGCAGGTAATACCCGATAATTTATACAAAGCAGCAAGTATTGATGGCGCCGGCTCTTGGCAGAAGTGCTGCCATATCTTAAGCCAATAATTCTAATTGTGCTTTTATTTCGGGGTTTGGATGCGTTTCGGGTTTTTGATGCCATATATATTCTAACCGGAGGCGGACCGGCAAACTCGACCGAAACCTTGAGTATCTATGCTTATAAAATATTATTCCAAACTTTGGATTTCGGTTATGGTTCTACGGTTGCGGTTTTGATATTTATCTCGGTTATAATAATGAGTATAATTTTTATTTCCTTTATGCGCAAGCAGGGAGACAATATACTATGAGGGAAAGATTTCGGTGGACTTCACTTTATTTTGTCCTAATGCTACTCTTATTTTATTTAATAGGTCCGATTATATGGCAATTTATCACTTCTATAAAACCGAATGCAGCCCTTACGAGCCTGCCCCCCATACTGCCCGAAAAACTAGTATTTAATCATTATGTTTCGGTTTTCGCGGATAGACCGTTTGGGAGGATAATCCTAAACAGCTTTGTCGTCGCTTCCTCAACTACCATTTATTGTTTAGCTATAGGGTTATTAGCAGGTATGTCCTTATCTATTTTCAATATAAAATACAAGAAAATATTTCTGGCGGTTGTGCTTTCCGTTTCGATGTTTCCCCCTATAGCCATAGTTAGCCCACTATATCTAATCATTAGATATTTGGGAATCAACAATACATACTTTGCTCTGATATTTCCCTATGCAACCTTTGCCCTCCCCCTTTCCATCTGGGTGCTTACGAATTTCATTTCAGAAATACCAATAGAGTTGTACAAGGCTGCCAAAGTTGATGGGTGTTCTCCCATTCAAGCCCTAATCAAAGTGATTGCTCCTTTAGCCGCCCCGGGGATATTCACCTGCGCCATATTGATATTTATATTTTCTTGGAACGAATTCCTTTTTGCGCTTACATTTACCACAACCGTTAAAAGCAGAACCATACCTGTCGCTATTGCGCTCTTTCCGGGTGTGCATGAAATCCCCTGGGGTGAAATTGCTGCCGCATCGATAATTGTAACGGCTCCGCTTGTAGTATTGGTGTTTCTCTTCCAAAAACGAATTATATCGGGATTAACAGCTGGTTCAATAAAGGGATAAATGGCACAAATAGAATTAAAAGGTCTAAGCAAAGCATTCCGAGAAACAATCGCCCTTCATCCGTTGGATTTATCGATTGAGGACGGCTGTTTTATGGTGATCGTGGGTCCATCGGGTTGTGGAAAAACTACATTGCTAAACTTAATAGCCGGCTTGGAAATGCCATCGGGTGGAGATATACTTTTCGATGGAAAATCAGTTTCGGATTTATCTCCGAAAAGCAGGGATGTCGCTTTCGTGTTTCAAAACTATGCTTTATACCCTCATAAAACCGTATTTGAGAATATAGCCTTCCCCCTGATAATGGCAAAAACGGATAAAAGGCAAATATCGATTAGGGTGAATGAAACAGCCGAATTATTAGGAATAAATTCTCTACTTAAACGCAAACCAAAAGAATTATCCGGAGGACAAAGGCAAAGGGTTGCTTTAGGCAGGGCTATAGTTCGGAAGCCAAAAATATTCCTGCTGGACGAACCCCTCTCCAACCTCGATGCGCGATTAAGGGTCCAAATGAGAAGCGAGTTAAAAAAGATACACCGCCAATTAAAAACAACCTTCATTTATGTCACCCACGATCAAACTGAAGCTATGAGTCTTGCCGATTCAATC
>JALSTH010000123.1 GCA_026983835.1 Candidatus Zixiibacteriota bacterium
AATCCCCATCAATAGATTTGGTCACCGAATAATACTCATTTCCATCGTTAATGTGGGTTATCTCATTCCCCAGCGAATCCACCAACAACATACTCGCATAATCCCCATATCCCACTACCAAATATCCACCATCGTCAGTCTGAACCACCGACTTACCCAAATCATCATCATCCCCCCCATAAGTGCGTGCCCATTCTACATTCCCATTCAAATCCGCCTTTAAAACGCAGATGTCATTGTCCTGCCCGTCAGTGCAAAGATGTCCAACCATTATATAGCCATCATCCATAGTTTGCCTAATACAACGCAGACAAACATCCAAACTATCGCCATATGCCTTAGTCCATAATGTATCTCCAGATTCATCTATTCTTAAAAGCCAAAATTTTGCGTCCCAAATATCCGAATCAGATGTCTGCCCACCTATTGTAAATGTGCCATCTGCCGATGCTATTAATGAAACCCCAAAATTAGGCCATTCATTACCATATTCCCTATTCCAAAGCGAATCGCCGTTTGTATCGACCAACACTATATAAAGATCCCAATCGGAAACTTCGCTAAATGTACGGCCACAGCCAAAATAATTCCCGTCGATTGTTTCGGCAACATCCCAAAATGAGGAATATACATTATACTCGTTAAAACGCCTCGTCCACAAAGTATCTATTTCCGCGAAGAGCAATTCTGGGATAAAGGACACAAATATAATCGCAGCTATTAATAATATCTTTTTCATCACTTACCTCGGTAATAATATATCATCTGTTTTTGATTCCCGGAGCTAAAATACCCCGGAAGGTTTTATCTCAATCTATTTAAGTAATGTCATTTTCATCACTTGCGATTTACCCTTGGACGAAAGGCGGCAGAAGTAAATGCCGCTGGGATAATTCTTCGCCTTCCAATTTATATTATGATATCCTTTTGTCTGTTTTTCCTTATATAAAATATCCATCCTCCTACCAAGTAAATTAAAGATTTCCAATTTTACCTCCATTTCATCAGGAAGGTAATATTTAATCTCGGTAGATGAATTAAAGGCATTGGGATAATTCCATAATGAAATCCCCCCTGATTTTCCTTTGCTATTATCCCCGTTTATCGGTGGAGCTATTTTAGGATTACCTAAACTATCTATGAAAAAATTCATCCTTTTCGATAAGGCGGTAGATTTATAATAAGGAAGTTCTATTAAATTACGAGGCACATTCTGAGCGTTGCGGATCAGCCAATAAACCCTGCTTTCAGCACCACCACTTTGAGGTTGATCACAATACCACTCCTCGTCAACGCTGTGCAGAGAATCGATAAATGCCGCAAACCAATGGGCTATCACCGCCCCGCTATCCACAAAAAGCGGTATCCTCCGATTGAACTCATCAACCTTGATAGAATCCAAAACTTCATAATTTTCCGGCAAACCTATATTATCAGGATCAATATCGCGAACCCAAAAATAAAGGGAATCGAGTAGGACTGCGTCATCATTAATACCTAGATCTCGCACTAAGTGAACTAGATATTCCCTAATATTATCTCCATAAGGCAGGCTATCTGGTTTTTCATCAACTGGCAGGACGATTTTAGGGCCGCTGGTTTCGAGGACGGTCCAGTCAACACCCCTGCTCTGGCAGAATTGATGCATTGAATGTGCTCTAATTCCCCACTCATATGTCTGGGTGGAATCCTCAGGAGGGAAATACCAGTGAAAATCTATTGCATCCACCAAGTCCTCATTACCGGAGAACATCGCATTAGTTGACCGTTGGATAAACTCATCGGTGGTATCCGTACCGCTGAACGACCCAAATATTATGTAAGCATCCGGGTTCGCCGCTTTCATCTGCTCAGCACATATCTTACACTGCCACGCAAAATCCTCCGGCGAATTGCGCCACTTGCGATCACCATAAATGGGATCCCACCCCATATTCGGCTCGTTATGCAGCACAAAATAATCAACATTCCCCCTCAACGCAGCGGCTAAATCATAACACATATCCTTAAATACATCCACGGAATCCTCTTTCACCTTGAATGTATTACCAAAGCATATACTATCATCCCATCCAGACGGAACATCCATATCATCAGGATGCCAAAACTTCAACTGAAATATCCGAGTCACTCCCGAAGGCATATATTTGTTTATGGTGTCCACAACCTGATGATATCTCCAGTCCGGCGGGTGCGAATCGTCATCAGGCAGAAGCAAATCATCTATCTGACCCCAGCTCATCCTATAACGAAATGATTGTATCCCGGTCATATTCACGAACCGGCTGTCAGCCAAAGAATCAATATCTCCCACATACTTATAACAGCTCCCTATCAGGGGCGTAGCATTCGCCACCCCGTAGGTTAATATAAACAAAAAGACAGAAATTACAAGCAGTTTCGCATAACTAAAATTCTTCATTTTTACCCTCTTTTATAATTTAAGTTTGATCTTTTGTGAACTCAAACAAAACCTAAATCGGGGGAAAAACGGTGGGGGGCGGGATAGAGGGGAATTGCTTGCGTGGGTGTATCTACATAAGTCCCCCCCCCCTCAATGAGTTAGGATGATAACGCTTTGGCAATGTATAATGTCCAGCCATTAATTCCTCTTGCTTTATATAAAATCATAGCTCAAAAATGATATCATTTCAAGCGAAAAAAATAAAATTATCTCCCTAAAATTATTATATCTCTACATTAAGGATAATTGTTAACAGTTGCTGGGATAAATACGAATAAATGTCTAACACGAATAATAATATAGGTTAACTCTGCAAAATGGCGCAGAATAAGAATAATATCTGATTTTCTGGAAAATGGGGATGCTATCACCTATTTTATATTGACTTAATTTTATCCGAAGTTTAGGATTTATAAAATGAAAATTGGTATTTAGGTATAATTAATGCAAGTTTACGAGCTATTAAGCGTCGGAATGGTTATCCTGTTAGGTCTATTAGGGGGAAAGGTCTTTCATAAAATAAAAATACCCCGGGTTACCGGTTATATGTTAACCGGACTTGTCATCGGACCTTCAATTTTGGGGTTGGTCTCCACTAAAACCCTCGATGATATTCATATCATAAATGAAATCGCTTTAGGACTTATACTTTTCGCCATCGGCGGAGAGATCGAAATTCAGCATATCAAATCTATGGGACGGAAAGTTATAAATATAGCCTTAGCAGAGAGTTTCGGCGCATTGCTCTTCGTTTTTATAACCGCGCTTTTAATCACCGGCGATATCGATCTCTCAATTTTGCTCGGGACTGTAAGTATGGCGACCGCTCCCGGCGTTACGCTGATGATAATAAGGGAATATAGAACAAGAGGACCGCTTACCGATACGCTTTTAGCTGTTGTGGCGATGAATAATATTATCTGTCTTATAATCTTTCGAATCTTTTTCGGCGCTTATTCATTTATGCAAGGGGAGCAATTAGTCGCTATCCTCATAATCCTATTTAAGGAACTTGTCCTATCGGTGGTTTTGGGGGTTGTTATTGCCGTGATAATAACTTTTTGGGAACAGAAGATAGATGATCTCTCGGAACTATTGTTGGTTATAATCGGCGGATTGCTCTTGGGTATCGGAATAGCAAAGACATTGGGGATATCACCTTTGCTAGTAAGTCTGATAATCGGAGCTATGACAAATAATTTATCTATGATGCATCGGTTAGTCTATAAGGAATTGCGGCAGACGGAAATGCCCTTTTATATAGCATTTTTCGTTTTATCCGGAGCAAGTCTTCATCTCGGTTCGCTATATCATCTGGGGCTTTTGGGGTTGGGGTATCTATTTATGAGACCCGTCGGGAAATATCTTGGCTCGCATTTCGCTGCCAGAAGATATGGGGCGGAGCCTCAGATAACAAAGAATCTCGGGATAGCTCTGCTCCCTCAAGCGGGAGTCGCCATAGGATTGGCGATGAATATCGTTGAATATTACCCGGACATCGGTAAAACTATAAGCACCGTGATATTGTCTTCGATAGTAATTTATGAGGCATTGGGTCCGTTTTTAACCAAGTTGGCATTGGCAAAGGCTGGAGAGATACATCTTCAGGAATAAAATTTAGACTTTTACCGTTTTGGGGACATTGTCGCTTTTTGAGTTCAATATCTTTTTGAGTATTCTGCCGGTATAACTGCTTTTCACTTTTGCGATATCCTCCGGCGGACCGACGGCGATTACATACCCGCCCTCATCCCCTCCCTCGGGACCAAGATCTATAATCCAATCCGCAGTTTTAATGACATCCATATTATGTTCGATAACTATGACGGTATTGTTTCGTTCCACCAATTTATTCAGAACCTTAAGCAACATTTTAATATCTTCAAAGTGCAATCCTGTCGTAGGCTCATCGAGGATATACAGCGTATCCCCGGTTGCGATTTTGGAAAGCTCCGTCGAAAGTTTTACCCTCTGGGCTTCACCGCCGGATAGCGTAGTCGCCTGTTGTCCCAAATGTATATATCCCAAACCGACATCTTTTAAGGTTTGGAGTTTTCTCCTGACTGAAGGAATATTCTCGAAAAACTCCAAGGCTTCATCGACTGTCATTGCCAAAACATCGGCGATATTCTTACCCCGATAAGCTATTTCCAAAGTTTCGCTGTTGAACCTTTTCCCCTGACAGGTTTCACAGGGGATATATATATCCGGAAGGAAATGCATTTCTATCTTTTTGATTCCCTGCCCCTCGCAATCCTCGCATCTGCCGCCTCTAACATTGAAGGAGAATCTGCTTGGCCCATATCCCCTTAAATTCGCTTCCGGTAGTTTGGCGAAAATTTCCCTTATGGGAGTAAACAACCCTGTATAGGTTGCGGGGTTGGAACGAGGGGTCCGCCCAATGGGGGATTGGTCGATATTAATCACCTTATCGATATATTCCAACCCTTTTATCTCATCATAAGGAAGTGGAAGTAGGGATGTATGGTGGAGTTTTTGAGCCGCGGCCCGGTATAAGGTTTCATTTACCAAAGTCGATTTACCCGATCCGGAAACTCCCGTTATGCAGGTGAAAAGCCCGATGGGAATATCGACCCTTATTTGTTTAAGATTGTTCCCTCTTGCGCCGATTAAGGAGAGATATCGGTAGTTCGGTTTTTTTCTGATATTCGGGAGCGGTATGGTTTTCCTGCCGATGAGATACTGCCCGGTTATCGATTTGGTGGTTCTCTTCACTTTTGAAAGGCTACCCGCAACCACAAGATTTCCTCCCATTTTTCCTGCTCCGGGACCCAAATCGATAATGTAATCGGCGGATTCGATAGTTTCGCGATCGTGTTCCACCACCAAAACCGTATTCCCCAAATCACGGAGGGAAAGCAATGTATTCAATAACCTTCGGTTATCCCTTTGATGCAAACCTATCGATGGTTCATCGAGAATATAAAGAACCCCGACCAAACGGGAGCCTATCTGGGTTGCCAATCTGATCCGTTGAGCTTCTCCGCCCGAAAGAGTTGCCGCGGTGCGGTCAAGCGACAGATAATCCAAACCCACATCGCGCAAAAAGCCGAGCCGTTGTTTTATTTCCTTTAGTATCTGGCGAGCGATATGCGATGTCCTGCCTTCGAATTTCAGACTCCGGAAAAACTCATAAGAGCTTTTGATTGGCATACGGGTGATATCAGCGATATTCAACCCTTTTATTTGAACGGACAGGGCTTCCTTCTTCAACCGATCGCCTTTACATTCGGGGCAGGGCTTAATCGACATAAATTGCTGTATCCAATCCCTGATGCCGCTTGATTTGGTCTGTCTATATCTTCTTTTCAAATTTGGGATAACCCCCTCGAAACTCCGCCGATGTTCAAAGGAAGCATTCTGCGCTTTATTAACCCACTTGAACTGAATTTCCTCATCCCCCGAACCATAAAGGATAATGCTCTGAATTTTTGTAGGGAGTTTGTCGAACGGCGTACTTAAAAGGAACTGGTAGTGTTCGGATAAGGCGTACAGCATTTTGGCATACCATCCCCCATAGGGGATACCCCACGGGGCGATGGCGCCTTCGATAATGCTTTTGCCCGGGTCAGGAACGATTAGGCCGGGATCTATTTCCATCTTTGTACCAAGACCTCCGCATTCGGGACAAGCACCAAAGGGGGAATTGAAGGAGAACAAACGGGGTTCGAGTTCCTCGAAAGATATGCCACAGGTCGGACAGGCGAAATGCTCCGAAAATACGAGATCCTCTCCGCCTTGGAGATTGAATATCACTGTCCCGTTCCCCTCCTTGAGCGCTGTTTCCACCGAATCCGCAAGTCTTGTTTTTGCTTTGGACTTTATTATTAAGCGATCGACAACTATCTCAATATTATGGCGTTTGTTTTTATCCAAATTGATAAGGTTATCCAATTCGGCAATGACATCATCGACCCGCACCCGAACAAATCCATCTCGCCGTGCTTTGGCGAATATATCCTTATGCTCACCCTTTCTGCCGCGGATGACGGGTGCTAATATAATAACCCTTGATCCCTCCGGGAGCTGCATAGCCGATTCTATAATTTTTTGGGATGATTGGGGGTTGATGACCCGACCGCATTTCCAGCAGTGTGGTGTGCCGACCCGGGCGTAAAGCAACCGCAAATAATCATATATCTCGGTTATGGTCCCGACTGTTGAGCGGGGGTTTTTTGAGGCGGAGCGTTGCTCTATTGAAATTGCAGGCGATAAGGCATCGATGTAATCCACATCGGGTTTTTCCATCAAGCCCAAAAATTGACGAGCATAAGCCGATAGTGATTCGACATATCTTCGTTGTCCTTCGGCGTAGATCGTATCGAAAGCGAGCGAGGATTTCCCCGAACCGGAAAGTCCCGTTATCACTACCAATTTATTTCTGGGAATGGACAGGTTTATATTTTTGAGGTTATGTTCCCGCGCACCTTTTATAATAATTTTACTTGTTGCCATAATCATCTCCTAATACGCAAACCAAATAATATAACCATTTTTATTTTTTATAGCAACATTGCCTATGAATTTTTATTAACCCGGAAATATCCATATAAATTAAGTTTGACAAATATATTATATGTGTTATAATTAAATATCAATCATTGGGGATAAGATGAGATATTCAGTGGGAATAATTATAGCTTTGTTTTTGATGTTTGGGGAGGA
>JALSTH010000124.1 GCA_026983835.1 Candidatus Zixiibacteriota bacterium
TGTTTACAAAGGTGTTGATCCCGCGATAGGAAGACCTGTGGCGATTAAAACTATCAGGATAGACAGGCTCGATTCCACCGAGGAAGCGGAGGAGATGATACGGCGACTTAATCAGGAAGCACATTCCGCCGGTAGGTTATCACACCCTAATATAATAACTATTTATGATGTGGGAAGGGAACGGAATTTACAATATATTGCGATGGAATATCTTGAAGGGAATACGCTTGAGGAATTATTGAAGGAAAACGAACGGCTCGATTTCTATAGGACTGCGAAGATACTTAAGCAAACGGCCGATGCGCTTTCCTATGCACATAAGCAGAGTGTAATCCATAGGGATATAAAGCCGGCGAATATTATGGTGTTAGCGGGTGATATGGTTAAGGTAATGGATTTTGGGATTGCTCGGATGGATAATATGCATATGACTCAAACCGGAATTACTGTTGGAACTCCCAACTATATCTCACCCGAGCAATTACAGGGGAAAATATTGGACGGTCGGGCTGATATATTTTCGGCGGGAATTGTGCTGTATGAATCACTCACCGGCACACGCCCCTTTCAGGCTGATAATCTCTCGGCTTTAGTTGTTAATATCCTTAATGTTACCCCACCTCCTCCCTCCCAAATCAATTCGGAAATTCCGAAGATGCTTGATATGATTACTATGAAAGCTTTGGAGAAAAAACCGGATAACCGTTATCAAGATGCTTACGAGTTTGCTTTTGATTTACGGAGATTTTTGGGCGAGGATACTTCCTTATGGGATGGCTCCTCTCCTACCGGAAAAAAGACAGCCAAAAATACAATTACTTGAAGATTATCAGTAATTCGGGAAAATAAACTTTGGACTTATTTTCTGTCGGACGAACCTTTCTGGTCCGAAAGGGCCTCGCCGAAATAATGCTCCACATCATGGACAATTTCATCGCCTTCGGATTTCATTATTTTGCTGTTATCCTTTTTGGCAATTTCAATACTGCGATCCTTGAACGGGAGCATAACCTGCCTGACCTTATATACAAATGAAGGATTGGATGGATGAGTAAATTCGGTATAGTCGTAAAGTTTCGGAATAACCTGACGGATAGATGGAGCTAATAAAGATTCATCGATGGAGGAGTTCAGTCTCGATAAACTTGGGAAGAATAACATAAGAGTGAACAAAACCCCCAGGACCAATACTCCTCTGACACCCCCGATTATAACTCCCCCCAACTTATCGGCGGTATTTAGGGATTCGGGATTTACCATCTTATAGAATATCAATCCCAAGAGTTTTGCTGCGATTAAGGCGAAAATAAACATTAAAACAAAACTAACGGTAAAAAGAAGGTGGGGCGAAAAATTTATTATTCCCGCTAATTGGTCGGCTAGCCAGTCAGTATAATTAATCGCTACAATCAAACCGGCCCCAACGGCCAAAACAGCAACAATCTCCCTGAACAGCCCCCGCTTCACTCCATTAGCCGCCATAGCCAAAAGCGATATAACGACAAATAAATCTACCCAGTTCATAATTCCCTTTCATTATTTATCGGATAATAAGGACGAAACCATCTCCTTAATCTTTTTGCCATCCGCCCGACCCCTGACCTGCCCCATAACCGATTTCATTACTTTCCCGAAATCCGCTTTTGAAGTAGCGCCGATCTCCCCAATCGTCTTTTTTATGATATCCGATAACTCCTTATCCGTAAGTTGTTCGGGAAGATAGCGCTTGAGAATATTTAGTTTTGCGGTCTCCTGACGGACTAAATCCTCCCTCCCGCCGTTTTTGAATTGGACAATTGCCCCAGACCATTTTTTCAGTAATGAAGCTAAAAGGGTGGTAAGCTCTTTATCATCGAGCTCATCACCCTTTTCTATTCGGCTGTAACCAATCTCCGATTTCAAAAGACGCAAAACATCCACGGCGACCTTATCGCCTGATTTCATTGCCGTCTTCAAATCGGAGTTAATCTTTTCGATTACACTCATTTAGATTGATTTCTCAAAATCAACTTAATAATTTAGATAACTTTCGCGCTTTGCGTCTCGCGGCGTTTAGCTTCCTTTTTCTTCTATCGGATGGTTTTTCGAAATATTGATGCTTTTTAATATCGGTCATCAAACCACCTTTCTCGCACGCTTTGGTAAATTTACGCAATGCCCGTTCGAAGCTATCCTCATCCCTTATTCGGACGAGAGTCATTAATTAATCAACTCCTTCCATTTTTTAAGACACGCAATTATTTAATTTAACTAATATAAAAATATCTCATTTTTAAATTTTGTCAAGAAATATTAAAAAATATGTTTCATTAATCAAAAACCGCTTGAAATAAAGCTCTAACCCATAAATGGATATTTGTAATCCTTAGGTGGAATGAAATTCTCCTTTATAGCCCGCGGAGAGGTCCATCTCAGCAAATTGAGATGGCTGCCGGCTTTGTCATTCGTTCCTGAAGCTCGACTTCCGCCGAACGGTTGTTGTCCCACTACCGCGCCGGTCGGTTTGTCGTTGATATAAAAATTGCCCGCCGAATGCCTTAATACCTTTTCCGCTAATTCTACAGCCAATCTATCCTTGCCGAATACGGCGCCGGTCAGGGCGTAGGGGGAAGTTCCATCGCATAAATGAAGCGTTTCCAAATATTTGTCGTCGGGATATGTATAAATAGTGATAACCGGCCCGAATATTTCCTCTTCGAGAAGTTTGAAATGGGGATTTGTAGTTATAATCGCCGTGGGTGAAATATAATAACCCTCCGAGTTGTCATAGTTTCCGCCGAATAAAAATTCCGCTTCATCCGATTTTTTAGCATATTCGATATAGCTGACAATTGTATCGAAAGCATTTTTATCGATTACCGCATTTATGAAATTTGAGAAATCCTCCGGCGTGCCCATTTTAATTTCTTTTGAATGTTTAACAAGAAGTTTCTTGATATCAGGCCAGAGCGATTTCGGTATATAGGCTCTCGAAGCGGCGGAGCATTTCTGTCCTTGATATTCGAAAGCCCCTCTGGTAATAGCCACTGCAACTTCCGCCGCATCGGCTGAGCTGTGGGCGAATATAAAATCCTTTCCGCCGGTTTCGCCCACAATGCGCGGATAGGTTTTGTAATTCGCTATATTCTCCCCGATAGTTTTCCACATAGACTGAAAGGTGGTTGTGCTACCGGTGAAATGAATCCCTGCAAGATTGCGGTTCTTCAAAATCAATTCTCCGATGTCGCTTCCCCGAGCAGTGACCATATTGATTACCCCTTTGGGTAAACCAGCCTTCATTAGAATTTCCATAACGAAATGGGTGGTATATACCGCTGTCGAAGCAGGTTTCCAGACAACCACATTTCCCATCATAGCAGGAGATGACGGCAAATTACCGCCAATGGACACAAAGTTGAATGGGGTAACAGCAAAGACAAATCCTTCCAATGGACGATAATCTAATCGATTCCAAGTCGTTGGGGCGCTGTCTGGTTGTATATCGTAAATCTCCTGCATATAAAATGCATTGAAACGGAAAAAATCCGCCAATTCGCAAACCGCGTCGATTTCGGCTTGGAAAACATTTTTGCTATGGGCGAGCATCGTAGCGGCGTTAATCTTATAGCGGTATTGCCCCGAAAGAAGGTCGGCAGCCTTAAGGAATATGGCTGCACGATGTTCCCAGCTTAAATTGGACCACATCTTCCAAGCCTTGAGGGATGATTCCACCGCAGTATTGATTTCTTTTTCTCCGCCACGGTAATAATGGCCTAACACAAGGGAATGATTATGGGGGGCTTTTATTTCTATTTTATCGCCGGTCCGAACTTCTTCCCCGTTGATAATCATTGGAATATCCAACGGTTCTTTTTTCAATTCCGCGATAGCCTGTATGATTTTATCCCTATCGGTTGTCCCGGGTGCATAGGAATAAATTGGTTCGTTATGCGGAATAGGAACTCTGAAATTCCCCATTTTAACCTCCAAATTAGTAAATTAAGATCTTTCCTCTAACGAAAAATTTATATCCGAATCCTATTGATTGTTTCTTTGGTCCGAGATTATATTTTGTATATCACTTATCATATTTGCGAAGTATGGGCATTGTTCCAGAACTTTATTTTTATCCAATTCCTCAAACAATAGTTTTCCATTAACTACCTTTTTAAAATTGCTGTTAAGATGTTTTATGTACAGTTGATTAATTAATTTTGATGGGGGTTCATTAAAATTTATTTCCTCGGGTCTTTTTGAGGAAATTCGATTTTTTAGTTCATTAATGATTTTATTAGGGAATATATCGGGTTCGGATAAGAGCCAAGCTTCAAGTTCATAAACCGCAAAGAACATTTTAAATTTATCCTGATGGACTAGATTTTCTATATATTGCGATCCAGCTTCGGGTCCTTCTATCATATTTTTCACATTATTGGGGAGTTTATCCTTAAAACCATGCCAGTCCAACAATCCAAATGTAAAAATTATATCATCTTTTTGGGGTGATTGAATTTGCAGCCAGACTTTTCTTTTAATTTCCTTGATAAAGTTACCACTTCCCTTAAAATTTATGATACTGATTTTTATATTCGTATCTAATGTGCGTTTTATGAATGAGGATAAAATTTGCCTTTCCGTTTGTCCCTCAACGAATAATATTATCTTTTTTGCCATAGGGTTGTCTATTCCAAGCTGTCAAGTTCTCCAGAAGTAAACATATTGCCGAGGGTGTAATCTTTAAGCCAATATTTCAAATCGTTTTCGTTTACTATTCTTAATTTGGTTTTCCCTTCTTCCCACGACATTATAGTTGTTGTGGGAATCGTTTCGGTAAAAGAGTTTAGAAATTCCGCCGAGTGTGTGGTTAAAATGATTTGAGATTTTCTTGAAGCTTCAACCGCATATTCAGCTACAATCTTCATCATCGACGGATGCAAGCCGGTTTCGGGCTCGTCTATGGCTACCAATGATGGAGGTTTTGGATTGATGAATATCGCCAAAAGAAACAGGAATCTCAAAGTTCCATCGGACAGGTCCGCGGCCGATATTTCCCTTTGTAAGCTCCCCCACCTTATTCTCAATTGAATTCTTTGATCGGCGGCTGGCGGGAAGACCAATTCCTCGAAATCGTTGCCAAAAGCCGATTTCATAGCATTATTAATCTCCCGCTTAAATTCCCGGTCTTCGGTATAATGAGTATGTAAAAATGATATAAGATTTTGCCCATCGGAGGATAAAGCCGTTTCCCGGCGGGCTATATTTGGCTGACGGACCACCGAATCCCTATGGAAATAAACATCATGATATATCCGCCAACCTACTAATTCTCTTTTATAAGATGAGATAACAGATTCTCGTAGAGCCATCGCTTGAGATAGCACCGTTTCATTCCAATTAAAGTCGCCACTGTAATCATCTTCGAAAACGCCTAACGCCATAACTTCCTTGTTTGCTCCTTTAGTTACTATATCGTTGGGGATTCTCTTGAAAGATATGGGGGAACCACCCCTCCTGGAGCAGTTGAAAGATTCTTTTTCTATCTTATAATCATTTTCCCCTAATAAACCTATTAACAGTTGATAAATGAAGCCGACATATTTCTTATCCCCTATATCTTGTCCCAATTCCTTGATTCTCATAGAAATAGTTCCGGGTCGCCGTCGCCCATCCCAGAGGAGGGGAATCATCCCACCCTCTTTTTGGATATAATCTCCCAATTTGCCTATAGCGGACATAGCAAGAAGCTCAAGCGCTTTTAGGAGGTTTGACTTGCCACTGGCATTAGGACCGATTATTACATTAAGATCGCCCGGTTTCCATTTTACATCGCAAAGTGAACGGAAACCCTTGATTTCCAATTCTTCAATTTTCATAGTATTTATCCATTGTTCAAGAACCATTCGGGCGCCAATTTTACAACCGTTTCCGCTATTTCTCTGTCTATCGGTTTCAGCGCCCCTCTCTCTATCAGCGTATCCAAAGCGTTATGCAAAAGCACAAATTTATCTCTGATGGGAATTAACGCGGGATAATACTCATTATTGTAGAAAATCCTAAAACGACTGCGCATTACCTTGTCGGAGAGTATTTCGCCTATTTTACGCTCAAGCTCAGCCCCTTTCAATTCTACTAACAGCTCTTTCGGGGAGGTCATCAACTCAACTGTTTTATCTATCCCCTCCTCACATTTAAAGATCATATTCCAATGCTCCATAATCCCCAGGGAATTCACGATCATAATATTTACCGTAATGGAGTTATCGCTTTTGTTGGAACTTACGCCCTTTAGGGGAGGATAATAATAGTTATCGGAAATAGCTCCAAATACGCTAATACCGCCGGCGAATGGATCCTCCATAATATCCTTAATGGTGAAATATGGCTTCTGCTCGAATCGGGCATCCTGAATCAACATAAACTCCTCCTCAGTGTAATGGAACCTTTCTTCCCAAACTTCTTTAGGAGAGAGGTCCTTGCGTGTGAGGGCTGATTGGCTGGTGAGCATCCCGATAGCCTGTCCGCCGCGCCAAACCAAAGGCAATACCCCGACTGCCCATTCCGCCGAGCCGCCGATTTCACCTATCATCGAAAACAACGGTTTACCATCGGGGAAGACGATATCGGGTTTACCCATAATGATGGAGGGAAATAAATCGCCGTCCTTATCAAAAGGTGTGCTGATGCCCGCGCCGTTTAAAGTATCCATTGCGAGATAATGCCTGCTTCTATCGAGGAAAAAGGAGCTTAACTTATCAACCCGGGATAACCCGTAGGAATCGGCGATAATCTCCGCTGCCGCAAGCAAATCCGCTTCGCGCGGATTGAATTCCCGAAAATAATTACCACTCATCCACCTTTGAACATAAATATCCGGTAAATGACGCTTGATCCCGGATTCGGTAATAAACAATGCGGTGAAACTTGAATGATCCCCCTTGATGGATTTGCCGGTTCCATCTATTACATCGTTCCCCATAGACATCATTGTAACGCTGGGATCGAGGGATAAACCGTATTGAGCTCTATGTTCATCTTTGCCGAACAATGCTCCAACCGAGATTGTCGGATTGCCACCCAACTCCTTCCCCGGTTTAATTCTAACACCTTCTGTTATTGCCGATGCGATTATCACTTCTTCACCGACAGGCATTCTTTCTGTAGTGGTTTGTAGGACTTCGGACATTATCTGTGCGGCGGTGCGGTCGTTAGCTCTCTTAAGATCATTTATAAGCTGTTTGGTTTGCTCCTCTTTGGAATAGTTTTTCAAGCTCGCAAATCCATGAAGACCCACGGCGATAGCTGCTAAACCCGAGGCTAATATTGCTGATTCTCGGATCTGCCGATTCCGTAAAGCACCGAAATTGGAAAGGTGGTTGATCCTGTCATCGAGGGTTGTGATATACCAGTCAGCCAAATGGATTTTGTAATTTCCTAATACGGTGCGGTGTCGGTGGTTGAACTCCACCAATTCCTTCGAATCGATTTTCTCCGGTTTTTTGCTCCCTCTGTATTCCAAACGATGTTCAGCGATGTTGAAGCGCAACTCATTACTCATATCTCATCCCTCGTAAAATCTTGTTTTAGACATAAATTATCCACCTAAAATTTATCTCAAATACAACAAAACCGTCGCGTTTTTACCATATTTAAGCAAAATTATTTTTCTGCGCAAGGAAATTTACTTGACAATGATTTTATCCGATATATTTTATCGAATACGCTGGCGTAGCTCAGTTGGTAGAGCTGCTGATTTGTAATCAGCCGGTCGGGGGTTCGAGTCCCTTCGCCAGCTTGAAAGCAAAATAATTGAAATATCGATTTTATATAAAATCTCGGAGGGGTTCCCGAGTGGCCAAAGGGAACAGACTGTAAATCTGTCGGCGAAGCCTTCGGAGGTTCGAATCCTCCCCCCTCCATTGAATTGAAAAAGCCCATCATTAGAATGGGCTTTTTCTATCTCAAACTATTACCAAAAGACAAACTTCGGGTAAAAATGCTTCTATCGATTGGGGTGGCGGAAGATCCAATCTATTTGACAAGCAATAGACATTTTTGAAAAGATTTTTATTGTTTATTTGACGATTTGACTTTAGCTTTCGTAAAATTGAGATAAATCAATATATTTATCTGTCAACTTGAAAGGAGATAAAATATGGCTTGTTTTTTGGCTCCAGCGGCAACTGCGATCATCACAACAAGTATAAAGAAAAAAATCCCCGAAAAGTACCATATCGAATGGTTAAATGCTATGCTTTGGGGAGGAGTTGTGATGTTGATAGTTGATCATATAGTTAACGGGGAGATAGTATTTTATCCACCTTTTTTAACGAACGGCTTTTCCGGAGTTTTAGCGGAGATATTGCGGGTAGGGGTGCCGATGACTTTGGTTACAATATTAGCTTGGGCAGTGATTGTTTTATTAGTGAGCATAAGAAACAAAAAGAAAGTCCGAAGTGTGATAACCTGACCCTATGTATTCTATTATGTTATCGGGTGATACAATCGGAAGGCTCAAAATTGAAATATCTTCCGAAGTTTTGAGGGACTTAAAGAAACGCTCCTGCGGAGATCGGTAATCGATATTTTACCAAAAATCCAATCATCAAACTAAAAACAACTGTTATACAAGCCCCCAATTGGGTTTATCTTTATTTCCCAACCAAGACCACGCCGATTAATATCAATACAATGCCTACCCATTTGTAGGCGGAAAAGGGTTCTTTGAATATCAGGAATGAGACCAAAACAATCAGCGCATAACCGATACTCATTAAAAGTGGATAAGCGTAAGATAAATCGGTTCTCGAAAGGACAAGCATATACAAACTTACGGAAGCAACATAACTAAACAATCCAAGAAGGATAAATGGTGTGGACAGTGTTTTCAACGAATATTCGATTATACCACCCGATAGGGGCCCTACCCTGTTCATTCCGGCCTTAAGGAATGAATGCCCACAAACATTGAGAATGATTGCGCCGATTATATAAAGGACCTGTGCCAATTAATCTCCTTTATCGTTTGACTTAATATTTCCCGAACAATTGCCCCCAATCCGATTTCAGCCATTCGTTAACAACTTTCCTGCCCTTAATCGGATACCATAAAAAGTCGTGATATAGGTAGGAACCGAAAACAAATATATAAACCAAAGGTGTATGAAAAAACAGTTTTTGAAATACTTTCAAGGGGGAAAACCACAATAAATCCCCAGCCATTGAAGCTACATTGTCCCCAACGCTGAAATGGAAATTCCAATCGGATATATCCTCGCCCACTATTTCTATTTCGTCGATATCCCCGATCCCTAACCCCGCCTCGTGCGCAAGACGGATACATTTTATATCCATCGGATTAAATCCCATAATCTTCGCCGATACCGCATCGATAGCCACCATATCGCCCGAAGCCATTATAATATCCTTCTTTACCGGTGTCATAGTCCGCGGACCGGGTCCCGAGCCGCAGGTAGTACCATCCATCAAACAAAAAAGACCGGAATGAATTTCCTTTTGTATCGTAAGCAAATCGACCAAAGTTTCGTGAATGACGCTGTGGGTGTAATGTCTGCGTGTATTGAGAAGCCCGCCGAAAGCATTTTTTAATGCTCCGGTCATAGTTGTATATATATGAGTTTTCACGGTAGGTAGATGGACAATATTCTTATCGAGGAAATATTTCGGGATGTAAATACCGTGCGGGTAAATTTCCGGAAGAACCAACATCTCTCCCTTTGGTTCATATTTAATCCATTTGATGTCCTTCTCCTCGAAATTGTATAAGACAGGTATGTTATACTTCTTATAGAGGACATCATATTTATTCAACCGTTCGCCCTTTCGGGGGTCGGTAACTACGGTATTGTTATGAACATCGACTATATCGGCATAACCTTCCTCCTGCAAGGCACGGATGGCTCCTTCCAATTGCCAAGGAGTTGTATTTGCCGAAGGGTAGGGGAAATGCCAGGAGATATTGTCTTTTAATATCGTTGTTTTCCCTTTTTCGAGAAAATCCCCCATATCAGCCATACGGGCGAGTTTTATGTAATCCTCCACTACCGATTCCGGGTTTGTTTTTAGAACGGCGACTTTTGCTTTTTTCATATATTCATCCTATACGGCATAAAATAAAATCAATACGGTCAACAGCCAAAGGATGGTGTTTATCATTAACGGTCTATCGGTCAAAATCGATTCTGTCGGGGAACCTCCTTCAGCTTTATGATAAACGATATAAAGATAGCGAAATATGCCGTAAATAACAAAAGGAATCGTGTATTCTAATTTGGGATCGGTACCGTTATGATAATTCTTGAATGTAACCGTGTAAATTGTATATATCACTAAAGTGGAGGCGGTAACTACGGATATCATTTGATCCATAAAAGGGAGGCTGTATTGATCCAAAATCAACCTATGCTGGGTTGCGTTCTCATCCAAAAGGACAACTTCATACCTTCTTTTGGTAAATCCCAAGAATAAAGCCAAAAGAATAGTGCATATCAAAAGCCAAGCGGAGATGGAAACATCAACCGCATAAGCTCCGGCTGCTGCTCGAAAGACGAAACCGATGGCTATTGTCATAACATCGATGATGACGATTCGTTTTAATATCTTGCTGTAGAAGATATTTAGTATTAAATATCCTGTAGCCACAGTTCCTAATTTGGAATTTATGCCAAAAGATATTATAACTCCCGCAATAGAGAGAAACACCGAAAGCGTTAAGGCGAGCTGGGTCGATACTTTTCCGGAAGCAATAGGGCGTTTTGCTTTTTTGGGGTGAATTCGATCGAACTCGACATCCTGAACATCATTGAAAAGATAAACGGCGCTTGACAGTAAACAGAAACCGACAAAAGCCGCAAAGGCTTTAAGGTCCATAGCGGGGTCGGTGAACTTAGCGGAGAAAATCAGTCCTGCTAATACAATTCCGTTTTTGATCCATTGAGTAGGGCGGAAGGACCTAATGACATCGATTATTAATTGCATAATTTGGTCTAATTATAGTCTCCTTTGTTAACATTGTCAAGTTTGGTTTGGGGTTATCGGAATGCCGTTGGGAATTATACATTCGATAATCGGGCAATTTCGGGGGAATCGCTTGAGGAATATTGGGAATCTGGATTATAACCCTTTCATCTTTCGCCGATTTTGGAATTTAAATATAATTTTGTGGATAATAATTGCTACCGATATTCCCAAAATATCCGCGGCAATATCTCCAGCCTCCATTCTACGATTCGGGACAAAATATTGATGATATTCATCAAGAAAACCAAATAGAGAACCATAGACAAAAAGAATTAAATAAATCGAGGCTTTTCCGCCTTTATAGCCCAATGCGAAAACCTTATACCAAAACAAACCAAATAAAAGATATGCCCCGAAATGCAGCACCTTATCGCTTAATGTAAAACCTAAATCGGGGGGAGTAATTTGCGGCAATGTCGTAAAAAAAACAAGAATAATAGTATATAATAGAGCCGTTATATACCAAGCGATGGTTTTTCTGTGTTCATCGGAGAATATCATTCTTACTCGAAGTTAAGGTTTAAAATAATAATTATTTCAGTTAATACAAAATTTCCTCAAAAGCAAATAACAAATCAGCCACTGATGAATTTGTCAAGAATATATTTCACAATATCTAATAATAATGAACTCGTGATATGGAAAAGCTTTTAGTTGATTTTCGGCTGGCAATATTTTATATTGTGTAATTAAAATAAATGGCATAAGACCTTTATTGGCGAAAAGCGATTTTATTTAACCAAAATATTATGCCAAAAGTTGATTAAAATATCACGGAGAGAAAATAATGCACGATGATTATACTTATCAGGCTAAAAATGAAATTCAGGAATGGGAATCGAAGGGTCCCGGTTTTCTAACCAAAGCCAGCAATATTGCCCTTTGGCCCGCATATAAGGCAGCGGCAGCCCTTATACCCGAAAATGTTCAGGAATCCGTGAGTAGAGCCACAGTTGATTTTATAACCGGACTGGGGTCAGCGGCTAAACTAATCGTCAGGGAAAAGGCGATCAAAAAGCGGGTCCTGAAATTTAGAGAGGAATATGGCTATGGTTTAAAGGCTTCCGACGAGGCGGCAAAACATTACTGGCGCTATAGCCTTGGATATGCCACTGCCGAAGGCGCCGCTACGGGTGCGATGGGATGGTTGGGTCTTACTACCGATATTCCGTCCCTTTTTACTATTTCCATAAGGCTGATTCAACAAATAGGGCTATGTTATGGATATAACATAAAAAAAGAGGCGGAACAGGAATATGTTATGCATATCCTCCAAACCGGGGCGGCGGGAGATGTCAGGGCGAAGATGGAGTTTATGGCCAGCCTAAAACAGGTGGAAGAGATATTAAAAAAAGTCTCATTGAAAAAAGTTAATGAATCCTTGGCGATGAAAGAAATAGGCGAACGCTCATTGCTCGCATACATCCGCCGATTTGCAGAAAGCATCGGGATACAAATGACTAAACGAAAGGCTCTGCAAATGGTGCCGATATTGGGAGCTTTTATCGGTGGGAGTTTCAATTACGCTTTTGTAAAGGATATAGGCGAGGCGGCATATATGAGCTATCGTCGGCGGAGAATAGAAGAGGATGAAGGGGTGGATGCGGCTTCATTGATGCTATGATCCTAATCAAATTAAACTGATATTTCGAGGACAAAAACGATTTCTATGGATTTCGATTTTAAAGTTGAGCTACCCAAAAATTGGGAACAAAAGTGGGGAGAAGTAGAGGGAAAGGCAAAGGAATATAATATTTCGTTAAGGAGGGAAGGGGGGAAAATAAGTATAAACGGGAAATCTCCTTTGGGCAAATTTGCGGCTAAGGTCCTTATAGATGGCGATGTAGCCTTTGTGAAGATAATTAAAAAGCCGATGCTGATAACCAAATCTTCTATCAAGAATGAAGTCAAAAAAGCATTGAAACGGTATGGCTGATATATATCTTATTCACACCATAAAAAGAGACTTATATTAAGGGGCTATTATAATTGAAATCTGAATTTCAATTATTTTGATATTTGTTTCCCGAACATTATTCGGTTAATTAACTTTAAAGAACGATTAATAAATAATATCAATGATTGTTTTTAAAATTGTTACCTTATGCCAAAGCGTAATTTGTGGCTAATCCAATTAGTAATTGACAATTTTACCGCCTAAATCTATATTCCAAAAGCATAACGAAAGTTGTTTTTTATCAGTTAGGAGTTGAATAAAAGTGGTTGAGATAAAAAGAAAGCTATATGGCGAATTGTTTTTTACAGCTTTAATCGGAGGAGTAATAGGTGCTGCCTGCGGTGGGATTGTAGAGGCGATTTCGAAAACACTGATCACCGGTTATGAAAGATGGACATTACCGGTAACCGCAATAGGTTATTATGGATTCCTTGGAATATTGGCGGGTATTTCCTTAAGCATCGTTTTTATACTTTTAAAATTATTGCTACCCGGTAAAATTAAACTTGGAAGGATATTTAGTATAAGTGCCTCGTCTGTAATGGTTTTCATTTTATTTAGTTATTTTTCTCAGCGCTTGGGGGAAATATTCCATTTAATACTTGGGTCATTTAAGGGGACTTTTGTATTTTCCCTTATGGGAACTATTTTATTTTGGGTATTATATCCTTTTTTCGCCTGGTCCTATTCCAAATTGGCAAAGGCTACAAAGCATCCATTGGTTTCTTTCTGGGTAATTTATTTTGTTTCTTTCACGATAGCGGGAGTTGTCGCTGCCGTCTCTCCTAAAGTTAAGAACCGTAATGTCCCTTACAATCCTGCTATGGCTTCGATGGTTCAAGATAAACCTAATATCATATTTATCCTTATAGATGCTCTTCGTTATGATTGGACCTCCCCATATGGATATGACATTTCGACTCCTACAATGCAAAGTATCGCGGATGATGGTATTTTATTTACCAAGGCAATAGCCAATAGTAATTGGACAAAACCTTCGGTAGCGAGTATTTTTACTTCTATATTGCCAAAGAGTCATGGTGTGTTGGCAGGGTTTTCTTGCCTTCCAAAAAATCTGCCGATTTTGCCCCAGGAGATGAGGGATGCAGGTTATTATACAATAGGATTTAGTACTAACCCGATGATACAAAATCTTACTGGATTTGGTAGAGGATTTAATGAGTTTTACTTTTTGGAAGGTGTTGAGGCTATTCCTGTCGACCCACAGGCACCTCTCTTAAGATTTCATTTCGAAATACGGACTATTATCCGTAATCTCATACCTCCGCTGAAGAAAAGGGAGAGAACATATTGCGATGCAGAGAAGACGACCGATAGGGTTTTGGATTGGTTGAAAAATAACGGTAATCGGAAATTTTTTATGTATTTACATTATATGGATCCCCATGCCCGGTATTATAAACATCCTTTTGATGGAACTTATGCGAATCCATATGTTGATCCAAGCGGAAAAAACTATAATTTTTATACCTCGATGTATAAGGGTGAAATCGAATATTGCGACCGGCACCTCGCCCGCCTGATAAATTATCTCAAAAAATCTAATCTTTACGATTCTTCTTTGATATTTCTTACTGCCGACCATGGTGAGGAAATGTTCGATCATTACTATTGGGGGCACGCTAGTTCGATGTTTGAAGAGCAAATACATATTCCTCTTGTAATTAAGCTTCCGGGGAATGTTAAAGGAGGATCGATCGATTCATCTTTGGTTGAACAAATAGATTATGCACCGACTATTCTTAATCTCGTGGGGATTACCCCTCCCCTAAAATGGGATGGTCAATATATTTTCAGCCCCAATTTTTACAATAGTTGTGTCATCTCGCAAGCCGAGAATATGGGGTGTAATATAGAAGCGGTTTCTCTGTTAGGTTTAAAATTGATAAAATCGGAACCCTGTTACAAAAAGGTAAGATCGTACACCAGGCAATTCAGTCTTTTGGACAAGAGGGCTGTTTTCCCGGACAGGGATCTCTTCGATTTGATTAATGATCCCGAGGAGAAAAACAACCTTTATGATAATCCCAAATATAAATCTCTTATAGATAGCATTAACGGGTTGGAAAGGGCAACCCTTTCAAAGTTTACTCAGGAAACCACCGCTTCGGACAGCGTAGCATTAGATCAAAACACCATAATGCGTCTTAAGGAACTGGGTTATCTCCAGTAGTTTTAGGTCAATTGCTTCTGTAATAAAATCACTTTTATTTTTAATTGGAAGTTTTCCGATTATTATTTATAAATGAGAGATTATTTCGGCGGGAATCTTATCCAATGGTCGAACTTTCTCAATGGCTCCCAATTTAATCGCTTCATTCGGCATTCCAAAAACGACGCTGGTTTTTTCATCCTGAGCGATTGTATAAGCTCCATTTTCCTTCATCTCAAGAATGCCCCGAGCTCCATCGGCTCCCATACCGGTCATTATAACACCGATAGCATTTGCGCCGGCATATTTCGCCACCGATTTGAACAGCACTTCCACCGACGGGCGATGACGATTAACCAAAGGACCTTTCTTCACCCGAACAAAGTATTTCGCTCCTGAACGGTTTAGTATCATATGATAATTACCTGGAGCGATCAAAGCTCTGCCGGGGTGAACCGAATCGCCATCCTTCGCCTCTAAAACCTCCATAGCGCATTCCTGATTCAACCTCTCGGCAAAAGAACGGGTAAAGTTCTCCGGCATATGTTGGACAATTACTACTCCGGGCGTATCGGCGGGAAATGCGGTCAAGACCCGTTCTAAAGCTTGCGTACCGCCGGTGGATGCGCCGATAGCGATGACTTTGTTAGTTGTTTTGGTCATCGATAGATTAGTTTTTGCAATCGGTTTGGCAATGTTAGGCGAGTATTTTATCAATCTTGCTTTTGCCGCCGCTTTTACCGCTTCTATCAGTTGTACCGATAAATCTCCTACGGAAAACGATCCGCCCGGCTTGCTTATAACCTCGACCGCCCCAGCTTGAAGCGCCTCCATCGCCAATTCCCCTCCTTTTGGCGTAAGTGAGGATACTACCACAGCCGGAACCGGATTGTATCTCATCAATTTTCGCAGAAATGTTATACCATCCATACGGGGCATTTCTACATCGAGAGTAAGGACATCCGGTTTTAGTGTGACTATTTTATCACGGGCAATATAAGGGTCCGGTGCCGTTCCGACAACTTCTATCTCCGGATCCCGAGCTAATTCAGTGGAAAATATCTTTCTGACAACTGCTGAATCATCAACTATTAGTACTTTTACGCTCATAGGACAGATCTTTGGTTTGAAAGGTTATTATTATCGGGTAATCATCCACCATAAAGCACGCATATGGTTTGTCATCTATCTCCGTGATAAGCTCATCCTTGGTTAATGGTCTTACTTCGGGAGGAGTTAAATTGAATATAGCTTTTTCGCCATATAATTTTGTGAGTAGCTGACCTACAATGATGTTCAACATTTCCTTTGCCGAATCTTGACAGGAATCGTCTGAAATATCGGCTTCATCTTCTTCACCCAAAAGATTGGCGGCAATTTCTGTGCAAAGCTCAATCGGAACCATAAAAGAGATATCGCCCTCGCTATCACCATTAAAAGAAAGATTAACCGCCAACATATCATAATCATCAAAACCTATCCCATCGGATAAGTCGATCGGCTCCGGGAAAACAAAAGCGGTTTGCTCCATTACCCTGCAGACTGTTTCACTTAGGATTTCCTTAATCTTCGATTCATTCATTTTTCACTCCCAAAACTCTATCTATCGCTTTTTCAATGGCTTCGGGAGTAAATGGCTTACGGATATACTCCCTGACCCCCTTGGATTTTAACTCTTCTATACGAGTGGCGCTCCCATCGGTGGATACGACAATAACCGGAGTGCCTTTCAACAATCCATCATTGGACATTTCCTCTATCAATTCCAATCCGTTCATCTCCGGCATATTCAAATCCGACAAAACTAAGTCGACCCAATTCCCCCCCAAGCATTCCAAAGCTTCTTTCCCGTTTCCCGCTTGGAATATCTCCCCTATATCAAGTTTCGTCATTTTCAATGTTTTAATTACCATTGCCCTAATTGTTTTCGAATCATCGACGACAAGAATATTGTACGCCATATTATCACCCCCTAACCAAAACTTTTGGGTTGTTTTCTTCTTTGAATTGGGTTTCTATCTCATCTATCGCATCCAATAATTGTGAAGTGGCGGTTTCCAATATGGAGTTTGTAATGGACAGCCGTTTTATGGAACCTTCGCTTGGATGATAATGTAGTCCCTCCCTGCCTATTCCCCACCCCCCCATCAAACTCAATGCGTCGGAAATATGCACTATATCGATTGCGGGAGTGGGGCTCGGAGCCTTATCGGGATTATGGTGGTAAGTGATGGAATCGACGATATTTTTCGGGAATTCCCATTTGTCGGCGATTAAACCACCCAATTCAGCATGGTCGATTCCCACGACTCTCCGTTCGGCTTCCTCAAAAGGAATTTGCTCATTCTCCGCCAGCTTCAATATATTATCAAAAGAATCGGAAATAAAATCTCCAAGAATTATTTTTCCCATATCGTGAAGTAAAGCGGAAGTAAATATCATCCCCTTATCTTTGATATTGAGGAGATCGCAGAGTATTTCGGACATCAAAGCGGTAGCAATTGAATGTTTCCATAGCTCCTCCGCCGAAAGGTCATATCCCGGAGCCGGTCTCCTTAAGGCAGAATTGATTAAGGAGGACAAGGCGATTTTGAAAATCCATCTGGTGCCCAATCTGATCGATGCTTCCGTAAGGGAACTAACCTGTTTGGAGAGCCCTACATATGACGAGTTCGCCGCCTTCAGTATATTCGCTGTCAGTGCCGGGTCATATTTAATGACCTCCGCTATTATGCGGAAGTCGGCATCCTTTTCATCCAAAACATCGAGTAATTTTCCGACCATCATCGGCAGAGTCGGGAATGTGGATACCTTTGCTAATATTTCATCTTTTATAGTCATAATTCCTTAACCTTTTGTCCTGTTTTAATCGTTACGCGCCCCGTATTCATTTCTAGGCGCAATGTTCTCGATATACTTCCTCCCACATCCGCTGCTTTTATGAGAATGTTATTTTTCCACATCAGTTTTCTAAATATCAGAAAATTCCTCTCCCCAATATTAAAAACATTATTTTGATCCATTAATTGTGCCCCACCGGCAGCTTTCACTATTAATCTGTCTTTAATTGCACCCATTCCGAAAAGGCTTTTCAACATAGTGGGTATGCCCGTATCGGCAAACATTCCGGGTTTTGTTTTTGCTTTTTCCGGGGAGACCTTCGATAAAGGCAGCATATAATGAATCATCCCGCCTATTTTTGCAACCGGATCATATATCGTAACCCCGATACAGGACCCCAACGAATAAGTAATCAATTCCTCGTTAGGTTTGTTGGTGACATATATTTCAGAAATACCGATTGTAACATTCGACATTGGTTATTCCTTTAGGTAGATCGATGGTTTTATTCTCCTTAATTTCGTCGTCGTTCCGGTTATACTTTCCGAATGACCCACAAAAAGTACCCCGCCCGGTTTCAATAATCTTTCAAATTCATAAATCAATGCGTTTCTGAGCTTTTTATCGAAGTATATCATAACATTACGGCAGAAGATTGCATCCAAGTTTCCCTTGAGCGGATAGGGGAAGGTCGATAGATTAAACTGCCTGAAAATGACTTTATTTTTGATTTCATCCTTAATTTTATAAACCCTTTTACCTTTTTTCACCAATTCAGTAAAATATTTTATCTTTATATTTTTTGGAACGGGGCTCATTTTATCTTCTGTATATTCCCCTTTTTGAGCTTTCCTTAATACATCGGAATTTATATCGGTGGCGAGGATTTTTAAGTTCACCCGTGAATTACGGAGAGCTTCTATTATTTCAATAGCTATCGTATATGGTTCTTCCCCGCTCGAACACGCCGATGACCATATCCTTATTTTGGGAACATTATTATGAAACCATGCCCTTACAATTTCTCTAAGATAATCGAAATGATCGCTCTCCCGATAAAAACTTGTGACATTTGTGGAAATAACATCCAGCAGTTCCTGTATTTCTTCGCTATCGTCATCCTGTAGGAGGTATTGAGTGTATTCCTTATAATCGGCTAATTTTAGCTTGCGTATCCGCTTGTTTATTCTGGCGGCGACTAAAGCTTCTTTATCATCGCTTAAAAATATACCGCTCGTATCGTAAACAATATTCCTTATCTTGTTGAAAGAGAATTTATCCATAATGTTTCGAGCTAATTGTCCAATTAATTGATACTTAGAATAAAATCAGTATAAACTCCTACAAAATTCACTAATTGTTTTTAAGGAATTTCTCCAGCTTCGCTTGGATATCTTTGGGACTGAACGGTTTTATCAGATAGTCGTTTGCGCCCGATTTTATTGCTTCAATAACTTTTTCCTTCTCGGCTTCGGTTGTTACCATAATAATAGGTACTTTTTTGCCGTTGGCTCTTATCTTTTTCAAAGCTTCGAGGCCAGTCATATTAGGCATATTCCAATCCATCAAGACCAATCCGATATTATTGTTTTCCGAAACTGTCCTTACCGCTTCGGCTCCATCGCTTGCTTCGATTGTTTTTTGAACACCTATTTTATTTAATGCGCCGGTTACAATTCTGCGCATTATTTGTGAATCATCTACTATTAACACCTGCATTGGCCGACTCCTTCTCCCAAGTTTTGGCTGGCTTAAAACTGACTTCCATCGAAAATTTTCCGAATTCGCTTTCGAAAAATACAGCTATCCATATAAAATCCTCAAGGCTCTTAAGTTTATAAATACTGCCCCTAACCACCGTCGGTAAGCTCAAGGACATCATATGACCGGTAAATTTGGCTTTGGCATTCCCCGCTATTATATTGACTAATTCTCCCACCCCATCGATTACGGAAGAATCTATGCTGTTGAAATCTGCGCCGACCATCCTGCTTATAAGTGCAAGAGCGGTATTTTCCGGTAATTTCACAGCTACAATACCTTGAGCGGATCCCGATAATCCGATCAATCCTATAATTTCCGGTTTCTCAGAAGATTTATCAGGTATCCCTATCCTTTCAACCTTAACGGGGCTTCCCAACATACTCTCGAAAACTTCAGTAATCGATTCGATGAATGGTTTTAAATATTCCGCTTTCATATTCTCAGCTCCAAAATGATAATATTGAAAAAACATTTATTTTCATAGCCATCATAAAGAATGAAGCAAATACTCAAATATTCCTAAAAATCCAATTCTTAAAGCATCAACGGATAGCCCCCGCATTTCTATCAAAATTACTTTTATCGGGAAGCATCCCTTTCCTTGACTTGCACAAATTATGAGCAATCAAAGCAGGATAATTTCAATCCTGATATAAATATCGGATTAAATCCAACTAAATTAATCACTCGATGGCCATAAAAGTAAAAATTACCGTTAAATTGAGTTGATATGTATGTTTTCAGGTCGGTAATATAAGTTTATCGAAAGGCCCTTTTAATTGATGCCAATAGATGTTTATATAATGTTGATGGGAGGACATTGCTGAGTTCACCCGCTATTTTAATATCATTAACCGTCTCAAGTAGCGATAAAGCCCTTTCCACCGTGATACTTGCGGATAATCCCGATAGAATTTCCGTTCGATCGCAATTGATAATTTCCTCAGTCCTTCCGCCTTTTCGCATCACAATAACATCACGCAAAATCCAAGTCAACACCAAAGGAGCGGTTATTCCGCCGCCGAGAATATTGAAATCGGGGTTATATTCGGTAAAGCTCCTTTCGATAAATTTATCACCCTTGCGGGCGGAGTTCAGCAACCCTAATAACCTGTCCCTCAATTCGGTTGCTCCTTCCTCCACTAACGCCCTTGCCATTCCCGGAGCATAATTGGATGCCTTAATGACAAATCGATAATCGGCTTTTGCCCCGGGAAAAATGGAATTGAGATATTCTCTTATCCTTTCCTCATCAAGAGTTTGAAACGGGAGGACACGGCAACGCGAAAGCAGAGTAGCAGGTAATTTTTGGGGAGATGACGATGTTAAGATGATAACAGTATCCGGCGGCGGCTCTTCAATAGTTTTTAGGAAAATCTCCGTGCCGCGAGGAGCCATTTTTTCTATATCCGAAACCAAGACAACCCTCTTCCCTCCCCACATAGGCCGCAGAGAAAGGAATCTACGCAGGTCACGAATGATATCCATAGGGATATTTGGTTTCCCCTCGAAATGGACTATTTTATATGGATCTTCCGATTTTTCCTCCAAATAGCGCTCTATTTCCACAGCTGTTTCCGATGAATATTTCGCTCCGTTCGATGAATCCGAAAACGGGAAAACAATAACCTGTTTCTTGGATGATCGAATATTTGGAAACGGAAACAACAATTGGACATCGGGATGATTGTTGTTCATCGATGCTTTGCAACTACGACATTTACCGCAGGGTTTCTCCGTGTCGCTTTCGCAACAGTAAGCCGCTGCAAAAAGTAATCCATATGCCCATTTACCGATACCCTCAGGACCGGTGAAAAGGTATGAGCCGGCCGCCTTCCCCTGATAAATTAACTCCAACAGCCGTTCAAACAATCTATCCTGACCAAATACTTTCTTAAACATTATTCCAACCACTTTAACGGATTATATTGTTTCTTCCCCCTTCTCAACTCGAAATGAAGGGATGGGTTTCCGCTGTCGCCGGCATCTCCGACCTTTCCGATTATATCCCCTTTGAGCACTATCTCACCAACTTCAGCATCTATCTCCGATAGCTTGGCATATAAAGTGTAATATCCCTCATTATGATCAATTATAATAAAATTCCCATATCCCCGCAAATAACCGATATAAGCCACCTTCCCCGCAGCCGAAGCCGCCACATTAGCACCATAAGGGGCGGAAATATCAATCCCCGGATTAAAGGTTTTCGTTTTATAAATCGGATGGACTATATCCCCAAACCGGGTGATTACCTTGCCCTTAACGGGCCAGGACAGGCGTCCTTTGTATTTATAGAAGGCGGTTTTATAATCCGGGGTCGATATTACCTCGCCCTTTGATTGAGATTGTAATTCAGCCAATATCTTTTCTAATTGGACTGCTTCTTTTTCCAATTGTGCTATTGCTTCGCTCTGGAGTTTCTTTTCGCCCCTGATTCGGTTTAGGAGCTTTTTTCTCTTCAGGTTTTGTCTATCCAGAACCATCCGCTCCCGCTTACGCTCGGCTTTGACCTTTTTCAGTTCGGAATAATCATTTATCAATTCAATGCGTTTCTTGCTGATTTGATTTATCATTTCTTTAATCGATTCAATTAGATTGTATTCATACTCCAATGCCGATCTGCTCAAATGATACTCCCTAATCGATTCGGACAAGGAATTCGTCAACAATAACTGCCATCTATTGTTTCTCCTTAACTGCTTATAAACCGCATCCAATCCCTTATTGAAAACCTCCCTCGATGATTCCAATTCCGTCGAGGTGGAATCGATGCGCCGATTTAATTGCTTAATCTTCTTAGAGAGAAGTTTAGATGTTTTCTCCAACTTCCTTAAAAAGGCATTGGTAAGATCGATATTTTCTTCTATATACCTTATATTCTTTAAAACCGATTTTTCGTTTTTGGATAAGGTTTTCAGGTTATCCCGTTTCGCCTTCAATTCCTGACGCACCTTATTTAAATCATTCTCGGCGTTTTTAATATCATCATTGCCGGCAACAGAGGTCTTTGGAAAAGCCGAAAACAATGTAAATATAATGCCGAACAGCAACAATACCTTTGCGATCTTCGATCCGCTCAATTCAATCATTCTTGATAACCGTAAATGCATTCAATCGTGTTTACTTTCGATATGAAATCCCGACCTTTTCCCCGACCTGAAGCCGCTGTATCCGCCGAATGCACCCCAAATCACTCCCCACACGACCAATAGAATTAGGATCTGCGGGGGAAGAAATTCCACATCGGAAATACTTTTACCTAACCCCATAAAAGAACCTATGGACAATATTATCGCTATAATCGAGGATACTCCTCCGATTAATGCTCCTTTTATAATAAGCGGTCCCGAAAGGTAAAAATCCGTAGCTCCCAACATCTCCATAATCCCCAATTTGAAGCTGTCCTTATAATACAAGAGCTGGGAAGCATTGATTACCACGGCTACAACCGCTAAGGAGATTAACGCCAAAAGGACAACTCCGACAAGAGTTCCAACCCTTACAATCTTATCGATTTTTTTAAGCAAATCGCCCCCATAATCCACCTCCTTGACGCCGGAGATCCGTTTGATATATTCAGCAGCCCGGTGAATATTCTCCCATCCCAAATGGTTGCGGTCCAATTTAATTTCGAAGCTTGCCGGAAGCGGATTCGATTTCAACCCTTCAAAGACTTTTTCCCCAAAAGCTTCTTTCAAAACAGAAAGGGCTTCCTCCTTGTTAATAAACCTGACTTCGGAGACACCGGGAATTCGCCACATCTCCGATTCGATTTTTTGGACATCAGCGTTTTGTACCGATTTCTCCAAATATGCTTGGATTGTTATGGAATGCCGCAAGTCATCGGATATCAGATGAAGGTTGTAATAAACCAAAGCAAAAACAATTAGGAGGAAATATATCAACGAGCATCCCAATACAGCCCTGAAAATCAATCCCGATGTCTTTCGCTCAATGCCCATTTCGAACCACCCGCTTAAGTCCACCATCGGAAATATTATATATTATAAAGCGGTTATCGGCGAAAAGCTCCGCGTTGTGGCTAGCTAATACAATAGTCGTTCCGCCGATATTTATTCTCTTTAAGAGTTCCACTATCTCCCTGCCGGCTTGAATATCGAGGGACCCCGTCGGTTCATCCGCCATTAAAAGCAAAGGTTTACCAACCAAAGCCCGGGCAATAGCCACCTTTTGTTTCTCGCCGCCGGACAGCTCCGCCGGGACAGAGTGCATAAGATAATCGATGCCAATATCCGCCAATACCTTATAGACCGCTTTTTTCTGTTGAGAGTTATAATTCTCCCTTACTTTCAAAGCTAAAGCGACATTATCAAAAACCGTCATCTCGTCAATTAAGCGAAAATCCTGAAATATAAATCCCGTTTTTCTCCTGAAAGATGTTAATTTTTTACGGTTGATATTGTCGGATGAAAATCCGGCGACCGACACTACACCATCATCGGGCAGTATCTTAAACTGCATAAGATTTAGGAGGGTGGTCTTCCCGGACCTCGACGAGCCGCTTATAATTGTAAATTCCCCTTTTGGAACCTCAAATGTTAAATAATCAAATAGAGGTTTCCCTTTTCGATAAGAGAATTTGATTTTATCGAGTTTAATCATCGAATCTCATTAAAACTGATTTCACTCCGTCAGGAGGGAGGTAAAATGAATTTGGAGATATAAATAAAGGCTCCATCATCTATCGAAAAAAACCGATTTCCCGGTAGCGGAAATCGGGATACCCATAACAATATCCCAATCAACCCATCCCAAGCTCATCGCGGCGTGAGCCACGCGATACATAATACGATTATCGAAATTAAAAATCGAAGCGGTCTTCGCCGCCGAACCCAAAGCAATTCCCATATCGAGCAACCGAAAGCTACAAATAGGTCCCACAAATTCCCCGCGCCTTTTACGGTTAGCCAAATATTCGGCACAGCTGTCGAATCCGCAAGCACCACAATCAATTCCCAAATCGCCCGCATCCTTCAATCCTATCAATAAAACAGCTCCCGAAGCGCGAATCGATTTTGCATCCCTATCATAATTCTTCCGGGCGGTTTCAACCCCGAGCCTGTCCATTTCATCGGCAAGCTCCCCGAGTTTTTCCTTAGGGATTATCTTTGTCAGAACGAAATCCTTGCCGAGGCTTTTGGGGGCCGTCCTTGCCGAAACCTCCATCAATTGCGCTGCGGTAGTAAATATGTCCATCTTCTCATCCCCTATTCATTTGTCAATAAAGTTTATCGAACCGAGTTAAAAATATCTATAATATCTTTTTTGTAAATCGGCTGGGGGTTTTCAAGATACCCTTTTTCCCCACCGAACATCGATATAATATCATCAGCCATCCGCTCGAATTTAGAATCGTCAATCCCCAATTCGCTGAAAGTAAGTTTCCTGCCAAGAGAATGAAAGCACTTCTCGAAAAGCCGCACCGTTTCTTCGGCAGAGACATCACTTTTCCCTGAAGGCAGGTATTCCGTATTGTAAAAAACATTCCGCCCCAACATCCTTAATCGTTCAGGAACAGCCCTGCCCGTAAACCGCATAATGGGAGGTATTAACAAGGCGAGACCGCTACCATGAGAGATATCGTAATGAGCTGAGAGTGAATGTTCAATGATATGAATGGGGAAATTTCCCCCTCTCCCGGAATTTACAAATCCTGACAATGCCAAAGAGGCGCACCACGAAAGGTTGGAACGGGCGTTTATATCGGCGGGATTTTCAATAGCTTTCGGAGCGTATTCTACAACAGTCCGTATCAAACCCTCTGTGAATCTATCCTGAACGGGTGAGTTGGGATCACCCGAGAGATAACTTTCCAAAACATGGGAGATAATATCCACCGCACCGTCAGCGGTAGTATCCGCCCCAACGGTCACCGTGAGTTCCGGATCGATAATCGAAACTTTGGGGAATAAAAGGGGGTTGATAATACTCCGCTTCCGATGTTCCTCCCAATTTGTAATAACCCCCCCGCAATCCGTTTCCGAAGAGGTGGCCGCCACTGTCGGTATCATCATAGTAGGAAGGGCGTTTTTAATTCGCCTCGGGGGTTTTCCGTTTTCGCCTTGAATATATTCCCAAATAGGATTATCAACCAACGCCCGAACGGCTGCCGCCTTAGTGGCATCCATAACCGATCCTCCTCCCAAACCGACAAGGAAATCCACCCTTTCCCTCTTGGCTATCTCGCCGGCCTTATCCACCGTTGTGGAACGAGGGTTAGGCTCCACTCCTTCGAAGGTAACAAACTCCACTTTTTTATCCTTCAACGAGGACACGACTTTATCATAATAACCATATCGCTTGACAGAACCCCTGCCGATAATAAGCATTGCTTTCTCGCCCAATGTGGAGGCGACATCTCCGGATCGTCTGATTTCTCCCTTACCGAATATAATCCTTGTGGGCAGGTGAAATTCGAAATTTATCATTTATGGGTCTCCTTTATTTATCGATATATCCCAAATTCCGCAACCTCTCCAATGTGGAGGGGCTTATATCAACCTCTTCTTCCGGATTATTATTCTTCGACTCCAAATGAATTTGCATCATAGAATCCAAAACCGCAACCAATTTTACATTTTCCGATGCTATATTATGTTTTTCCCCAAAATCTTCGGCTATGTCATATAGTTCATATTTGGGTTTGTTATCCCGCGAGGCGATATTCTTTATCAATTTGTAATCGCCGAAAATTATGGATTGGATTCTATTGCCATAATTCACCAAATCCGCTGCGGAAAAATCGTCCTCCGATGGCTTCCCCAACAGATTGGAACCTTTCCATTCCTTCGGGATGGGAATCCCTATAAAAGATGCCAATGTCGGAGCTATGTCTATTGAGGAAACAATTTTACGATTTACCTCTCCCGCTCTTTCGCTTTCAGGAAGTTTAATAATCAATGGAATATGTATGACTTCATTGTAAAGCGTTAAACCGTGATCTTTAGATTGATGGTCATAAAACTCCTCCCCGTGGTCGGAAGTGAATATTATTATGGAGGAATCATAATCCCCCTCCTTTCGCAAATTAACGAGGAATCGGTTTATCACCGAATCCATAGACATTATCTCTTCACGGTAAATATCCACCCACGAGAGGATACTATCTTTGTCGGCATCCTTGACATAACTGGGCCCATGGGGTACTCCATCGTAGGGATGACGGAAAAAGGGTTCGTGCGGTTCCATTAAGTGGATAATGGCAAAATAGGGCCTTTTATTTGTTTCCTTCCGCCATTCGTTAAATCGGTCGAACATTTCCTCGGATGTCCGATAAAAATGCGCCGGGTAATATTTAAAATGTGTCAACTCCCTATAATAATGGCGAAATCTTATCACCAATTCCAATTTATCCGCCGACCCACAGGGGATATAGTCCTCTCGGGGGGATAGGTAATAATAATCATCAAACCCGATATTAAAATTGAATTCCGAAGCTAATTGAACATTATTGAAAAAAGCTCCGGTATAATATCCATAACTTCCCAATACGGATGGAATCGTAACCGCATCTTTGGAAAGCCTGCCGGTCCACATAGATCTGACACCGTGTTGGGTAGGGAAACAGCTTGTCAATATGGAGGCAAAAGATGGTCTGGTCCACGAACACTGGGAAAAAGCCTTGGGGAATACAACCCCGTCTTTCGCCAACAACTCCAGACCGACAACGGGAAAATCTCCGCCGAAAGGACGCAGATAATCAGCGCGAAGGCAATCGGCAACTATCAGAATAATATTCGGTCCCTTGCTTCGGTATTTTTCCCTTGATGGTCCTTTAATGTAATATACGGGGCGAAAGGGATTGGAAAGACTCCCGCCTATGAACGGAATAACCGTTAAAATAAAAAGGGCGATGATGATTTTCTTGGGAGTTGATAAATTGTATTTATGCTTGCGGTCATACGCATAGAGCAAATTGCCGATTGTAATGGCAAAAACAAATCCGACAACAGCTATTTCCAACTTGAACGGGACTATCGTGGAAAAGGTTTTTAGAGCTTTGGAAAGATAGATGTCCCGTACTGGGATATAAACACCGACGGAATATGCAAAAACAAATATAAACCAGAATAATTTCCTTTTCGGCAATTTCCATTTTATCAAATAGGATATCAACGCCCAGAGTAATGATAGCCCCACCCCGACCCAAACACCAAATATTCCATAATAAATGACAGCGCTTCTATATACAAACAGGTCCCTGTAATTGCCAGCCCGAAAATAAATAAGCGCCGCTTCGGTAAGTCCGGCGCCAAGCGAGGATATAACGATAGCGATAAAAATCTCTTTAATCCGGGTAAAACCGGTTTCCTTTTCCATTTCGCCCTTTGGTTCGTTGTAGAAACATCATATTGAAATCACTTAATATACCCTAAAGCCTTGAGTCTTTCGATGGTGGCTTTATCGAGGGATAGGGTATCGGATTGCGTTTGTATTCCCGCATCTAATTTATCCAATACCGCATTAAGCTGTTCTACCAGTTCCGGTTTCTCATCGGCGATATTGTGCTTTTCAGTGGAATCATCGGCAAGGTAAAATAATTCATACTTTGGCTTATGGTAAATAGTTCTGATATTTTGAATTAATTTATAATTATTAAAAGTTATTGAGTGAATTTCATTACCGAAATTTTTGAGATCCGCCGCGGAGAAATTTTTCTCCTTTGGTAGTGAAAATAAATCTTCTCCTTGCCAATCCGCGGGTTTGCCGAGTCCCAAATAAAAGGTAATTGTGGGAGCTATATCGATTATGTTCCCTAAACGATTTTTCGTTTCTCCCTTGCGGAAGTTGCCCGGAAGTTTAACGATTAAAGGAATGTGTAGGACTTCGTTATATAAAGTAACACCATGATTTTTGCCCCTATGGTCATAAAACTCCTCACCATGATCGGCGGTAAAAATTATCATCGATGAATTATATAAATCCTCATCTTTGAGATAAGCGAAAAAAGAAGACAAACAGGAATCCATATATTGGATCTCTTGATGATAAATATCTTTCCATCCGAGAATAACATCCTTCCTATCCTCGTTAGGGGTAATAGCATTTCCAAACCCACGCCCATCATAAGGATGAGGGAAATAAGGGTCGTGGGAATCCATTAAATGTACTAAAATGAAAAACGGCTTTTGGCGATGTTTACCGATCCAACTTTCAATTACCGGGAGAATTTTCCCCGCAGGCCAATAGTAATTGGAAGGATAATACTTCATCTTGGTCAAAAGCCGCTTGTAGCGACGGAATCGTTCGGCAATTCTTAAATACGCGGCGGCTCCCGGAGGGCGAGTTCTGCTCTCGGGATACATATATCTATAACTATCGAATCCCGCTTGAAAATTGAAATCCGGAGCTAAGTTGGCATTATTAAAGAATCCGGCGGTATAATAACCATTATTACCAAGGAATCTCTGCAAAGTCATCTCATTCCCGCGAAATCGGCCGGTTAAAAATTCACGAATACCACTTTTCATCGGGTACGCGCTGCTTAAAAGTGATGCGAAGGCAGGTCTTGTCCAAGAACAGGCGGAATATATGTGATTAAAACGGATTCCATCATCGGCTAAAGAGTCGAGAGCCGGAACCGAGAAAGTTCCGTTGAAAACGCTTAAATAATCAGCCCTTAAAGCATCTGCCACAAGTAGTATTATGTTGGGGTTTGAGCTATTTGGGATTTCTCGTTGAGGTCCTTTTATTTCGGATTGTAATTGCGTGGATTTCGTCATGGAACCAATTATACCCGGTAATACGGTTATTATTATTATGGCGATAATATTGAGTTTTATATTACTTAGTCTATATTTTAGTTTCCTGTCCAATTTAACACACAATCCCCCAAATAAGATGGAGACTATGGGCCCGGCAATAAAGATACCTATTACATTACTTGGTATTACATTTGGTAGTCCCCATAGAGTTTTCCAAGTATATTCGAACAAACCGTAAAAGCCGGCACCCAAGAAGAATAGGAAAGTATGCCAATATATTCTACCGGGAGTAATATCACCCTTGAAATATCCAATGATTAACCAAACTATCGCCGCCCCTAATCCCGTCAATATACCAAAAATCCCATAGGCATAAGCGGCATACGCAAATACATATAAATCGGTATAATCTCCGAAGTTGAAATATAAAAACAATGCTTCAAGGTGGCCTGCAAGAATCGTGGAGATCAATCCGGAAATAAATGCAACTATTACGATTGTAGATTTTTTAATGCTCATTTTTATATTACCAAAAGATAATTAACTGATATTAATCATTCGTTCGATGGATTTAAGGGCTTTTTCTCTGATATCCTCTGGAACTATTACTTCCGGTTTTAGATCCTCCAAAGCCCAAAGGAGTTTTTCGAGTGAGTTAAGTTTCATATTTGGACAATCAGCTATTTTGCTTGCCGGGTAAAATTTCTTATCAGGGTGTTTTTTCGCCAATGGGTGAAGCATTCCTATCTCGGTAGCAATAATAAACTCCTCCGCATCGAGCTCGGCAACAACTTTCAGCATACCGGAAGTCGAACGAATATAATCGGCTTTTTCGAGAACTTCGGGAATGCATTCCGGATGAGCGATTACAATCGCATTCGGATGTTCTTTTTTCCGTTGGATTATATTTTCAGGGAGGATACGACGATGGGTGGGGCAAAAACCATTCCAAAGGATCAATTCTCTGCCTGTTTCTTTCGATACCCAATTACCGAGATATTTATCGGGAATAAATATAATTTCTTTTTTCGGATCTATTGCGTTAACAATTTTTGGGGCGTTTGCCGAGGTGCAGCAATAATCGACCATCGATTTAACCTCCGCTGTGGAATTAACATAACAAACCACTATGGCATCGGGATGTTTCTCTTTTAGCCTTTTTAATTGACGGACATTTATCATATTTGCCATAGGGCAGCCGGCATTGATATCCGGAACGATGACCTTTTTGTCGGGATTCAATATCTTAGCGGTTTCCGCCATAAAATGTACGCCGCAAAAAAGTATTATTTCAGCTTCGGTTTCGGCAGCTTTTTGGGAAAGCCCGAGTGAATCACCCACAAAATCAGCGACATCCTGTATCTCCGGCACTTGATAATTATGAGCCAAAATTATTGCGTTTTTTTCTTTGCGCAGTTTGTTTATTTTTTCGACTATTTCCTTAGACATATATCTCACCAAGTTATATTTATTATTTATCAAGGCTACAATTAAATTCTCAATCGCAGGTTAATATAATATAAAGCTTCTTTAGGAAAAACAATTGTTAGTAGCTCCTGTTCCTCGATTTTGATTAGAATTTGCTCAATTACAGTCATAATTCACAACTTTTATTAATAATTTTGGAAATAACGCTTTGGAATTATAAATAATATAGTTTTTTTATTGCATTGCTTATTTATATAAGCAAAAAGTGAATTTGGAGTATAATTATTTGCTTGACAATTTTAGTGCCTATATTATATTACCGTTGGGCTAACGAAGTCCTGTAATGAAAAGATGTAAATGTAGATGTAAAGATTAGCTGACTAAAATAAGAATCGGGTATATTGGTTGGGTTTTTGCCTGCTTTATGAAAGGGGCATTTTTCATTGGGTATCGTGAAAGAAGCATTAAAAGAGATTAACAAATCGTTTAACTTAATTTAAGGAGAACCAAATGAGGGCAAAGCTAACTCTAATTTTGAGTATCGCCGTTTTGCTGTTGCTTGCATTCGGCGCAAGTAGCTCAAGGGCGGCAATTGATTATTCGCAGGGCGAGCCGCTATTAACAAGTGGGAATTCGGCGATATTGTCGCCATTACCATTGACCCCGCAGGAAGACAGCATCTATTACGATTCCGACCCCGGGAGTTTCATTCCTTCCTATAG
>JALSTH010000125.1 GCA_026983835.1 Candidatus Zixiibacteriota bacterium
CCTCTCAATATTGGGATGTACGGGGAACCTTCGATTACTTCGAGGCTTCCCATACGGCAATAAATATCACCGGCAGATATGCGCTTCGATATCGGTTGAGCGGAAGTATCAGCAGTTCGCAGGTTTTCGAATCCAGTTTTAACAATATGACAGAAATCAAAAGGAGGAGATGGCAGTTAAGTTTTTCGCATAACCAAATTATAAATCAATCAACAACCTTATCCGGGTCCGGGACTTTTATGAGCGATAAAAGCTTCACTAAGGATATAAGTTTTAATCCGGATGAGATACGCAATAGACAGATACATTCACAATTTTCCTTAAATAAAAAATACGACGGGGCATCGCTCACAATTGCCGCCGACCAAAATTGGAATTTGGATACCGATATACGCACCGAGAAACTGCCGGTAATAAGGTATTCCCTGATGAATAGAGCTTTATTCCCCTATGAAGAACCGAAAAAGAAAAATGAGGAAAAACCAAAAAGATGGTATAACAATATCTATTATTCGTATTCCTTCAGCGGGCAGAATTACCGCCGTATAGAGCCGCAGGACGGCAACGAACTATGGAAGGAATATGCAACTACTAATCATAAGTTTACACTTTCATCCCCTTTGAATTTGGGAGGCTTTTTAACCTTAAGCCCGGGGGGTAATGTTCAGGAGAGCTGGTATTATATCCCCGACACCAAAGACGCCCGAGATACCGGAGTGGAGACAAACAGCTTCAAACGGCGGTTGACCTATGGTTTAAGTATGTCGGCAAAAACTACCCTTTACGGCCTATTCGCTCCGAATGTTGCAATACTCGAAGCGGTGCGGCATATAATGACACCATCCGTCGGATATAGTTGGAAGCCGGAGTTCAAAAAGAATCAAGAGTATTATCAATACACCGGCGTTGGAGCCTCCGGCGGAAAAATCAATTCAATCTCTTTGGGTCTGGGGAACTTATTTCAAGCGAAAGGTAAATTAAGAGGGAAAGAATACAAACTTGACCTCCTCTCGATTAATTTCTCCACCGGGTATAATTTCATAGGTGAGGGAAGGAAATGGTCTAATCTGAGGACAGCGATAAATTCCGCCGCCCTTATCAGGAATTTTTCCCTGTCGGGGAATATGGAACATAGTTTCTATTCCAAAGATTCCGATGATGTAAGTCCCGATTTTATTCATCCGAGACTCATAAGCTTTAATATTTCCGCTTCCGCTTCCTTTTCCGGCAAAGCCGAGAGCGGAGGGAAATCAAATCCTGCGGAGGAGAAAACCGGTTATTTCCAACGGCGGCGCACCCCGGAGAAGCCAAAGCAGTCGCCGTGGAGATTGAGTATTTCAACACGCTATTCCGAGAATCGGGGAGGATTTTCAAAAAGTATTACGAAATGGGTTAACATTAATTATGAAACGCCGATAACCTCACGGTGGCGCATTAGTTATAGATGTCGGTATGATGTAGAAAATAAGCGGGTTACCGAACAGGAGATTCAAATCTACCGCAATATGCATTGTTGGGAAGGTTATTTCGTTTGGATTCCAAACGGTTATCGTTCCGGATACTATCTCAAGATAAATATACTCGAGCTGCCGGATATAAAAGTGGAAAAAAGCGAAGGTGGAATCAAGGGGAGAGGATATTTTTAATTAAGTCGGAATGTTGTTAATCGTTGATTTAACAACACATTCGCAAAAATAATTGTTGACAAAAGTTCTTTAATGGGTTAGTATTTTAAAAATTAAAAAAGGCTCTAAACTCTAAGTCGAAAGGGGTTAATGGTGAAAGAAAAACTAATCGAGATGATGGCTTCCGAAGCTAATATCTCCAAAGCGCAGGCGAGCCGCGCAATGAAAGCCCTTTTAAATGGAATTACAAAAAGCCTGAAAAAAGGCGAAAAGGTTACTTTCGTGGGGTTCGGTTCCTTTGATGTTACCAAGAGGAAAGCCAGAAATGGCCGTAATCCTCAAACCGGCGAGACCATTAGAATTAAAGCTGCTAAGGTCCCGAAATTCAAACCCGGCAAACATCTTAAAGACGCCGTGAAGTAATGCGGGCGGTTTTTACCTAAGGCGGGATATTATATCCTGCCTTTTTTTATTCATTTGATATCTCCCTATCCTTGATTTATTATCCAATATACCGTTATATCCTAATGAGGATGTATTGGAGAAAAAAAATAATAATTCCAATTTGTGATGAGAACAGTTTCTTATACTAACCGCAAAAGTTTGATTCATAGATTATCCAACAATACCCCTAAAGACGATGCCCAAGAAGAAAACTATTAAAATAATAAAATGGTTGGCAACGATTATCTCGTTGTTGGTAATGCTGGTGATATTAACAGGGGTGATCTTTCGTCTCTATTACAACGATTCCCGTTTGAGGTCATTGCTGGTATCGGAAGCTGGCAAATATCTAAATGCGGAGATATCTATCGGTGATATAAACATCAATTTGCTATCTTCCATAGCCATCGATAATTTTTATATTACCGGAACCGAGGGCGATACTATTGTAGGTTGTGAAAGTGCAAAGCTAAATTATGATATCTTCAAACTGATTTCAGGGGAGCTGTCGATATCGGGGTTTGAAACTGTAAAACCCGAAATAAATCTGCGAACCGATAAGAACGGGGAGATAGATTTCTCATGGTTGAAGTTATCGGAAGATACAACGACCGAAAACCAAACTGCGGAAACCGATACCACAACGACTTCCCTTCCCTTAAAAATAAATATCAGTAGTTTTATCATAAGCGAGGCATCGATAAATTTAAGCGGGGTGCAAAATATCGCTTTGAACGGTTTGAATATCGAAGGTAATGATTTTTCCATTGCGGCTGTCGATTCCATAACCGGGAGCATCCGATTTTATTCGAAGGGGAAAACACCAATCATCTTCAGCTACTCCTACAAAGACAGCCTTGGCGGAACAAGTATGGAGGGGAATATTTACCCCGATTGCGTTTTTGCCCTGAATAAAAACGAAAAAGCAAACGGCAATATAAAATTCGATATCTCAGCTCTGAAAACGGAAGTTAACGGATACACATTGGAATCGAGAATAAACCTTTCCTCCAATATCGCTTTCGATGTAGTCAATGGGGATTTGGATATTTCCTCGATACGAATTGATTACAACGGCAAAAGAGCCATCGAAGGAGAATTAAAAACAAATCTTTTCTCCACCGCGGAGATACCGCCACTCGATTTGAATGTAAAGAAATTCCGATTCTCCCTTGACGATTTCAGCTCTTTGTTGGAACGACAACTCCCTAAAACGAAATTGCGGGGGATATTATCTGGGGAGGATTTATCATTGGCCAATGGGGGAGGTTCGGCGGGATTGGTTTTATCAGGGCAGATATCCGCTTCGGATATAAATCTCAACTCCCCGGAATTGGGGATTAAGATAGAGAATACCAAGGCCTCTCTGAATTACGAGGGAAGTTTATTCTCCGAAAAACCGTCAATCGATTTCGATGTTAAGGCAACTGCCGATTCTCTTATTTATGCTTTGGACGAATCGACAAAAGTTGTTATACCTTCGATTGATTTCAAGATGAGCGGAACAGCGGATTCGGAGTTTACGCCGACTTATTTCAATGGTAATTTTTCCGCAAACGGTTTATTTGGTGATACCCTGCGGGGTGATATTTCTTTGAAGGGAGGATTGCCGCCAAAAGGGATTCTATCTGTAAACATATCTTCCCCAGCGATAGAAATTGATAAACTTCCTTATTCGGAAATTTACGGTTTTCTCAATTTTAATCTAACTACGGTTGTAAAAAACAGCAGGGCGGATATCAAGGGGGATATTTCGGCGACCGAGCTATTGATAGAATTTGAGGACGACAGTTTATTTATACCCGAACTGCCGCTAAACTTTGTTGCGAACATCGATTTCAATGATGATTTTTCGCAGTTTATGATAAATAGGATTGCGATTTCCTCCCCATCGCTCTTCGATATATCGGGGGCGGGGGAATTGTCGAATACCAAAGGTATAAAACTAACCTCAACAATCAACGGCACCATTTATCATAATTATTTGGAGGATTTCATTCCTTCCGTATTGCGTGATTCCCTTGGGACAATAGATTTTTCCGGCGAGAGTTCCATCAGGGCTAACCTCCACGCCGAAATCGACGATGCGGATAAATCGACTATCAGAGCAACGGGAACAATCCAAACGAATGTCGAAAAATTCGATATGGTCGATTATGCGATTTATCTACACAACTTATCGCTTTCTTCGGATTATGCTTTTGTCAATGGGAATTTTGCCTCTAAAAATAAACTTAAAATTGGATGGGTGTCTATCGATGACTCTCTTATGGCACCGCTGAAAGATATCAATGGGGGATTCAGGCTGTCCCTTAAGGATTCGGTTTTGAGTTGGAATAATGTCGATTTGGAAATAATTTCGCACAAGACGAAACTTTCCTCGAGCGGGAAATATGTTGTTTCGGATAATCCGATATTGTCTTTAAATGCGAATATCGATTTCGCCGCCAAAGATACCATAAACTTTCTGCCGGATATTGCGGCTACAGGGAGATTACAGGGTTATGTCGAATTATCGATGGCGGATGATATTATGGAAATACGCGGCTCGATAAATCCCCGTTTACTCTCGATAATCTCCCCGGGAGTTTTTGCTGTCATATCTTTGGACGGATCGATACCTTTTTACCAAAGACTCTCCCTTACGGGGATGAGGATCTTGGGTGATACGCAGGGGGAATATGGTTTGAATCTTTTAAAATATGAGCAGGATAAATTTTACGGGAAGGGCGGGGACGGTGGTGAGCTGCGGTTTGAGAGATTAGAGGCGGGAAGGGTGCATATCGATAATTTCGATCTGACGGTGAGAATATCATCCGGCAGGATAACAGCGCCAAGAGTTTATTCCGAGGTTTATGGGGGGAACTTATTGGGGGATTTCTATTTGGATTTGAGGGGTATGGATTTAGCCGAAGAGGAGATATCGCTTGACAGCTTGAGATATGCGCTAAACTTACAGCTTTCCGGAGTAAATTTCGATAGGCTTGCCGGCAGCGGTAAAATATCGCAAAGCTCCGAGATATCAGGCGATATGTCCTTCAAAGGCAGGGGGATTGTCGATCCAAAGAAAGATTTCGAGTTGGAAGGGCAGGTTAACATAACAAAAATAGGTCCCAAAGCGACTAAAAAACTATTGGATTTCCTTGACCCAACCGGGACGGATATAAGTATTGCCGAGACTCGCAAACTAATGGATAGGCGGTTGTTGTTTTTGGATATCAGCTATCAGCCCAAAAGCTTTTCCATAAAAGTCAAACATGGAAACATCAACCCATCGATAAATATGGATCAGCCCTTTTTCGCAAAATACCTGCGCATCGGAGCGGTTACTATGCCTGTGGAGTATGATAGGAAACAGTTAAGGACAATGCTGAAAGCGGCGGAAGCAAATGTTTTGGAACAATAAAATTCGAGGTGAAATATGAAAAATAGATTATTTGCCGTACTCATCTTCTCGACCCTCCCCTTAATGGCTTTATGTACCGTAAAACCACCGGAGATAACCATAACCGGGGAGAAAACGGTTCTCGAACGCCAACTATTGGGAGAATATCGATTCCCGAACAACAACATCTTTCTGCCCTCTGCCGATGGTGGCATATATTTAAAAGGAATTTCACCGTTATCGGATACACTTGGAGGAATACAAACCGAAGAAGTGTCTTTGGAATCATCTCGGCGCGAATATCTAATTGCTTTGGCGAATCATCGTTTTAATCTCGAGGATATCGAAAAATTCAAGGATATGGGTATAGTCGGGGAAAACAATCGAGGCTATCTTCACATTTTTGAAAATAAAATATCCGATTTATCCCCCGCTGACAGAGCTGTCTTGAAGGAAGTGGTGAGCGAAGAAAATGAAGGCAGGAAGATTATTATGAACAGACTTATCAGTTTACGCGCGGATTTAAGCGAGAAGGATATGCATCAGATAGAGGGTGTTTTCGCTCAGCGGAATTTCGATAATGAAAAACCGGGCCGCATAGTGCAAAGCCGAAATGGGGAATGGATTATCAAAAAATAGTTTCCTTATGCGACGGACCGAACGGATAATTTCTTTGATATCCCTATTACTTTTATTCTTCCCGCTAAATGGATTTTCTGTGGAAACTCCAGCTCCTCGAATTATAAAATTAACCGGCAATCCGGCGGTTGATTTCGAACCGAGAGTATCGCCTGACGGGCAATGGGTTGTTTTCGCTTCCGACCGTGACGGCGATTATAACATTTATCTTAAACCAACTACAAGCGGTTCTCCGATACGGATTACAAGGCATACTTCGGCTGATTTCAGCCCCTGTTTCGGTGACAAAGGGAAAAGTATCTATTTCGTCTCTCGGCGTGATGACGCTCTTGGTGATATTTATAAAATCGATATAAAATCACGGATAATAAAACGGATTACTAATCATCGGGGATACGATTACGATCCCACCGTTTCCGCTGATGGGAAAAGATTGGCGTTCTGCTCCGACAGGGAAACGGGCTATATGGAAATATTCATCGCTTCAAGCAAGGGAAAGATAATAAGGAGGATTACAACCGGCGGAGGTATAAACCCCGCTTGGTCCCCGGATGGAAAGACCATCGCCTTCATCAAACTGGATAATTCCGGATTAGGCGAAAACGAACTCGCCATCGCCGACACCTCGGGAAATATAAATATTATAGATACCGGGGAAGGACCGGTGATGAATCCATCCTTTTCAAATGATGGGAAAATGATCCTGTTTACCCATTACTGCATAGATACCGATAAAAACGGGGCATTGACCACCGACGATGTCCCCTGCATATCCCTGTACGATATCGCAAAAAAGCAGAGCATAAAATTAGCGATAGCAACCGAGGGATTGTCCTACCCGAATTCTTGGGATAATCTCAATCGGATATACTGCACCCAACAGGGGAAATTCGGATTGGATATAGTTAAAATAGACATCAGCGGTTTTAGCGGCGTTTACTCAAATCCGGATTCGCTTTATGATTATGGCATCGAATTGTCCAAATCTATAAGGCAGTCCGACCGCTTGGCGGCAATTCAATTTTTGGAAGCGACAGATTATCTATTTCCCGCATTCCCTTATGGAGCAAAAGCATTACTTGCTTGCGCCGAGTTGTACAAAGAGGAGGGATATAATCGTGAGGCGAGGATTATATGGGATTGGGTGGGTGGTGATAAAAAAAACGCTTCCACCGCCGCTACCGCCGGTTTGAAGATAATTGAGCTGGATGCTGACAAACGCTGGGAAATGGATAAGCGCTCCGCATTGAAAAGGGCTCTCCGGGATATAGAAAAAATTCGCCTCCAAAACCCAAAAGACAATACTATCAATGCCAAAGCATTATATCTTTCCGGTATTTTGCTTTATCGCTATGGCGATTATAATCGTGCGCTCAACTCTTTCCGCTCCGTTGAGGATAGCTTTCCTACGGATACAACGATCGTCTGCAAATCGTTATTGAGGGTCGCGGATATTTATAGGGATCTAAACCCGGATGATGTTTTAACCAATGCGGAAAATTATCTGAAACCTATTTTACTTTTCCCTCATCTTAATGAATATACGGACAGTTCCACATTTTATGCTCTAAAACAATTTGATAGATTTCCGCTGAAGCGGGAGATCAACGGCATAAAACAGCTTTTAAGCAGATATCCACACAACAAACTACTTCAAGCTTACGGGGAATTCAAAATAGCTGAGATATTGCAGGGAAACGGGATGGATATCGCCGCCTCGAACAAATATTCCTCAATTAAAATATCCTTCCCGAACCAAAGGAAAATATCCCAACTCGCTGCGTTGAAATTAGCGGAATTGAAATATTCGTATGGTTATAAGAAGGAGGCGATTGCCGAATTGGATTCGCTAATCCCAACCCTTACCCAATCCGATGCAATCCGAAAGAAAACGCAGGATAATCTATACACTTATCTATTAAGTATGGCGGATTCTCTTTTGAAAACGGCGGATTATCCCAAAGCAAGGGGGAAATTCGGAGAGCTGATTTCACGCTTCCCCGAAAGGGGTGATTGCCATTGGGGGTTTGTTGTTTGCTGCACAGCGATGGGGGACTTAGACTATGCCGATAAATTTTATAATGTATTGGAAAAAAAGACAGGGCTGAACAGGGGAGTAATGTATGGGAAAGCTCTTTTATATCTACAGCGATATAAAACCTTGGGGGATAAAGCCGAATTAAGGCGTTCCCGACAACTATTGGAAAAACTTATCGATGAGTATTTCGATTGGATTTACCCCTATGTTGCGTTAGGGGATGTTTACCTGCAATCCGAGGCTATGAGTGAAGGAAGGGGGGAAGGGGGATTTGCGGAAAAGGCGATAGATATATCTCTAATTGGCATTAGCTATTTACAGGATGATGCTCCCGAAAAACTCAAATCGGATTTATATCTCAACGCCGCTACGGGATATTATAAAATAAACCAATACAAAAAAGCTTATTTGTATTATAAAAATTGTAGCAGTTTTATACTAAACGATGATAAAAACCCCATATTCGAATCTTTCCTCTGGAACTTCGGGGAATCCTCACTCCAAATAGACAGCCTTAAAACCGCTATCGATTGTTTCGGCACTCTCCTCAAAAGGGCTGTGAAAAGCTCGAATACGGAATTCCGATTAGTCCTTCTTAAAAAGCTTGGTTTCGTTCACCTCCTCGCCGAGAATTTCGACGAGGCGCGAGGATATTTCAATTCGGCCTATGAAATATATAAGGCAAAATCGGACATTCAGGGAGAAGCAACTTTGCTGAAAGCATTGGCATCCACCAACTTTCTTGATATGGAGTTTGGCGCTGCGTCGTATTATGCCGATAAGGCGGATTCGATTTATAGCATTATCGGTCGGAAAGGGGAAATCAAAACGGGGGGGGCGCTGCTGGGACGATTACCTTTGATTCCTATCGATTTTCAATTGGCTCGACTCGAGGAAATCAAAATAGGCGGTTCATTTTTCCCGAAAGGCTTCCCGACCGAAGATAACCGAAGACTGCTAAAACAATTCTCCGGAGAAAGTTATTTCCGACTGGGCGATATATCCGCATCGGCGGAGAAATTCAAACAGAAGTTATCGATTGAATCGCACTCGAAGGATTTCAAATCGGCGGGAATAACCGCCAACCGTATCGGACTCCTTTACCAATATGCCGGGAATCCTGATTCCGCCTGTCAATATTACCGAAAAGCGATTGAGGCATCCGAAGATGCGGGACTTCTTAACGGAATGGCGGTGAATGCCATAAATTCGGCGAACCTCATATTATCCTTTCCCGAACTTGAGCGCTCATTGGATAAAAAGCAATTGGATGAAATAGAATATTACCTTAAAAAGGCTGATTCCGAACTTCCGAGCGATGTCTCCTCATTACGGTTGCTGTTGAATGCCGCTTTGGGCGGCTGGTCTTACCGCAAATTCCTTAGTGGAATGAGCATAGGCGAAAGCATCGAAGCGGCCGGGTCTTATAAGCTGAATGCCGATTGGGTGTCTTTGATCAATAAGGAATATGGGATCTATATGACTTTCGGTGAGGAGATGACATCATCGCTCGATTATTACAACAAAGCCGCCGATATGGCTGTCAGATTGGGGGATAATCATTCTCTATCGGCTGCCGATTTGAATATCGCTACGATTTACAATGAGTTTGGAGCGTTTGAGCGGAGTCGCAAATTCTTGGAGAATGCCGAAGCCCTTTCGGCGGAGAACGGGTATGGGGATATACTCTGGCGCATATCTATGCTAAAAGGAATATCCGAACGGGATAACCAAACCTCCATAAATTATTTTAACAACGCAGTAGAGATACTGCAAACCTTGAGGGGAAAAGAAGATCCATTCACCTTCCCCGAGGAATCAACGGAACTGAAAAAATATCTGAATGCTTATGTAGGTGCCCTGCTGAAGAGCAATAATTTCCGCAAGGCTTTCGATGTAATTGAATTATTCAGATCGATGAAACTTGTGGGAGAGTTCAGTAGATTTCCGATAAGGGAATTCCGTAGCGAACTTCATAAGGTCTATTGGCAGAACACCAAATATTTAGATCAGATGGTTGATTCCCTAACCTTTATGATTCGGGCGTTGCAAAGGCAAAACGATCCCTCCGCTCAAAAGACTATCGATTCCCTTAATATCGATCTTGAAAGCTTCAAGGCGGAATTGGAAACGACCCTCCACAAGATAAGAAGCGATTTCCCCGCCTTGTCGCCGATGCTATATCCTTCGCCTCCGGATATGATCACTTTAAGGAAGTTGTTGGGTGATGGGGGATGCCTTTTGGATTATTATCTGACCGATTATGGAATTTGTATTTGGTATATCGATAAGGATACGCTCGATTTCGTTTATAAGCCCGTGGATTATGACTCGTTGAAGGAGGCGATTGATTCGATTAATAAACGCCAAAGCGCCGCTACAAGCGTGGAAGCCTCCCGATACCTTTTTAATCTTTTGATTAAGGATTTTCAGCAAAAGATAGAGAATGCGGGATATGTAATAATCATACCGGACGGTATTTTATATGATATTCCCTTCTCTTCTTTGGAAAACGATGGAATCGGCTTATCGGATATTTGTGATTACTCTATATCATCCAGCGTGATTATGGAGACCAACGGATTTCTCAACCGCCGCATTCCCCACACAGGCGTAATGATAATTCCCGACAAGGGTACTATTCACGAAAATACCGTTCGGGGGGATTACTCCATAGCCTCAGCGGACAGCATTCCGCGGAGCTTGTCTTCTTATGGAGTATTGATTTTCGATACCCCTTTGAGAGCCGTCCCATCTTATCCGTTATCCTCCGAGCTAATCGCTCCCCAAAAGAAGATCCGCTTGAGTGAATTTCTAAAGTACGATTTGAATTGCAAGGCTGTTTTGGTAAAGGCGGATACTCCCGAAGGATATCCTTCGTTGATGCCTATTTTGCAAGCTGTTTTCAACTATTCGGGCGCGCCGTCCCTTGTCTTGGTAAACGGGGAAATTCCTCAAACCGTCTATGATATGTTCCTGAATGTTTTTACGGACAATCTTGCCGAATCCGATGTAGCATCTTCCTTGGGAAAGGCGGTGCAATCGCTGAAAAGTGCGTATCCCGATTCCGAATATTGGAAATGCTTCGAGCAGGTCGGGTTTCGGGGAATGGATAAGAAGGAAAGCCTCAAATTCGCCCGATACAATTTCCGCAAAACGATGCTGAAAGGAAATCTTGCCGCCAAAGAAAGGAATTGGGAAGATGCTTCGGCATACTATATGGAAGCCAATAACCTTGCTTCCCTCTTGAAATTGAGTGAAGATAAAACCAAAGCCATACTAAAGAGAATCATCCTCTCGGCATTTAAGGCGGGACAATATAAAAAAGCTAAAAGATATCAACATAGGTTAATGGATATTTACAAAAGCAAAGGTGATAATCAAGCTATCGGAAAGGGATTGCGCCTTTTGGTAAAAATATCTCAAGCCGCCGGAGACCTCAACGAATCAGCCCAATTCGAGCTTCAATACATCGACCGAATAATCGAACCGAACGATTCATTGAAAAAATCGACGGCATTGGCGGAGGCGGCATCCCTTTATGATTTGGGAGAGAATTACGATTCGGCGCTAAAGATAATCGACAGTGCTTTTATTTATCTGCCGAAGAATTATCGGGGGAAGGAATATGGCGACCTTCAATTTATCAAAGGGCGTATCTCCATAAATTCGGGCGATTATCGGAGGGCGCTTTCCTCATTGGAGGATGCGACAGCAATTTTCGATTCGCTATTTTTAAGGGAGGATTATGCCGCCGCCTGCCAATTGGTCGGCTTGGCATACTTCAGGCTGAATCAATATCTCGATTCCCAATATTATCTAACAAATGCCTATAATTATTATAAAACATCCGGCGATACCGCTAAAGCATCCTCCGCCGCTTTGTTGCTATCTTCATCAAAATGGGCGATAGGCGATTATTCATCAGCCTTGAAGTTAGCCGAATCCGCGGAGAGTTATTACACAGCGGCGGGAAATCAGCAAAGATATTTGGATGCGGAGTTATTGAAGGCGCTGATAAAGATTTATTCCGGCAACAAAAAGCAGGGCGAGGAGATTCTTGTCACCGGGGTTCGGCTATCCGATTCGGTCGGCTCGAAACTGCAAAGGGCGATATTCAGGAGCAATTTGGGACGATACTATCTGCGGAACGGTTATTACAAAAAAGCTGTCGATCTCCTGCAATTATCGGCTCTAATCGGCAAAGAGGCACAAATCGATTTAAGCGATATAATAAACGACGAACTCGATATCGCCTTCTCTGTCGGTTCTTACGAGGGGGAGGATTCCTCCATAGCGGTTTTCTCGGACATCGATACGCTCATTGAAAAGACCGATAATTTTTACCTGCGTTTAAAATATCAACTCTTTTATGCCTCCGTGTTGGTTGAAAATGGAGAATACTCAAAAGCGGTAAAATTCCTGAACGCAAACAACGATTTGGAAAACTCCAAAAGCTATGGAGAACTTTATTGGCGGTTTCTATATCTTATGGGCAGATGTTATTACTATCAGGGCAATTATGGAAAAAGCTCCCGATACCTCTCGGAATCCTGTGGTCTCCTCGATTCGCTCCCGCTGATACCCGAAAGCGAGATAAAACGCTCCCGACTTGTTTTCAAGCCTTGGGATGTATATCAAATTTTAGCTCAATGCCGTTATCGGCAAAGGGATTACTTCCAATCCCTCAATAACTTTCAGAAATCCTACCAATACAAACAAGCGTCCGATTTATCGAGTTTTTATTTCAACTTCACCGAACCGACAACCGATTCATTGGCGAAATCGATTTCCAAATCTCAGCTTTATTATTGGTCTTGCTCCGCTTCAAAGCGAAAATCCGCCGATAACTCGTTTGAAAAGATAACCGCCGAACAACAGCAGGCGAAAAAAGATTATTTTGATTCGATGAGGAAACTTTATGCTTACTCGCCTCGATTGTCCCTTTTATATGGCGCTCCGAAGGTGGATTATCAAGCTCTTGAGAAGTTGGAGGATGGATCAGCTCTCCTAATTTGTTATTCCGTAGCCGACACCATATATAGATTTATTTATCGCGATTCCGATATCGATGCTTTCAAGACCGTTATCAATTTCGACCCCTCCGATCTCAGCCGTAAATATGCAACCGCTCTGACATCTTTCGGCGATACCGCAGAGTTGGACTCGCTTGCTTTTAACTCCATATTTAAAAATATCAAATCCGCTTTCGGGGGTTCAGACCGAATAAGGATTATTCCCTTAGGCAACACGCTTAATTTCCCTTATTATTCGCTCCTGTGGAAATTAAAAGGGAATGACGATAATCCGCTCCGTATTACCTATTTACCTTCGCTTTACGATTTATATTGCGGGGAAGCATCTACCAAAGGGACAAAAATCAACGGGGTAAATTATCTTTCCCCGAACACTTCCTTCAAAAGGGGAAACATTGATTTTACGGGAAAAGCTATAAGGCGCGAAAGCATCAGGGGAGTTTATCCCATAAATAATATCAATGAATTCCCCCCTGATATTGCCGCCGACTCCGGATTTGTTTTAGTTTCCGATGAGGGATTTTACGAAAATGGGGGAAATCCGATATATGATAATTTCGGAGGAAAGCGGGGAATTGATTTGATCCACCTGCTGGAAAAAGCGCCGATAAAACAGACCTTATATCAGTCCTCAATCTGTCAGCTTAAACCAACCGAATCTCAGCCATATAAACTTATTTTGATGTGGCGGATAATTCTCAGCGCGGGGTTGGAAGGGGTGATACTGCCGTTATGGGACCATAATAATTTCGATTCCGCAAGGCTTTTGAAATATTTCCTCGAACATTTGGAAGCCGATACCCCTTCGGAATCCCTGTATAAAGCGTCCAAGGATATTATCCATACGGGTAGGACTCATCCCTATTACTGGGCCGGCTATTACTATCTCGGATCTGATTATTACGGGACGACATACTGATTGCGAAGTTTCATTTCGATGGAATTTTCTTATTGGTGAGGGGGAATTAAAATCGCTATATTATTCAATAAAGATGGATATCGAAACCCTCATTTATAAATATCCCAACTTCAAAAAATCAAAATTAGGGAGATTTTTATGAGACCTGTTCTTCGCATCGCGATCTATTGCCTCGTATCGTTAATACTTCTTAGTCAAAAGCACTCAAGCGCCGCCGAGGCCGAAGGGGGGTTAACCCCGCAGATGCTTTCCGAATTGAGAAACAGTTGTCATATGACCGACCATGACAAAGCAATTTATAACGCCATAACGGCAAACGATGTTCAAAAGCTCGCCCTAAACAGGGATATGGTTAATTCCTACAACAACCTTTTTAGTCATAAAATCAAAACGAACGGTATAACAAATCAAAAGAGCAGCGGCAGGTGTTGGTTGTTCGCCGGACTAAATATTATGCGTCCGAAAATGATAGAGAAATACAAACTTAACGATTTTGAATTCTCCGAAATATATCTAACCTTTTATGACAAATTGGAGAAAGCAAACACATTTCTGGAGAATATCATCGCTACAAGCGATAGGGACTATTACGATAGGGAATTGGACCTGATTCTCGGAAGCCCCTTTGGTGATGGAGGATATTGGCAGTATGTGGTTGATTTAATCGAAAAATACGGCGTGATACCAAAGGAAGCTATGCGGGAAACATACAACAGCAATAATACACGGATGATGGATAAGCTTATCTCCCGAAAATTGCGGCAGGACGCATTGACATTACGAAAAATGTATAATGATGGTTCAGATTTACAGGTTCTGCGAACGGAAAAAGAGAAGATGCTTTCGGAGATCTACAAAATGCTTATCCTTAATTTTGGAGAGCCTCCGAAAACTTTCACTTGGCAATATGAAGATCGTGATACGGTTTTGAGTAAGCCTAAGGTTTACACGCCGTTAAAATTCTATAAGGATATCGTAGGGGTAAACTTGCGGGATTATGTCTCGCTTGTTGACCACCCGGCAGTGGAAAGATGGAAATATTATCAGATTCGCCTTACAAGAAATATCTACGACTCCAATGATATAACTTTTATCAATCTTCCCATCGACGAGCTAAAAAAATTCGCCTTGAAATCGGTTTTGGATGACGAGCCGGTCTGGTTTGCCAATGATGTGGGAAAACAGAATTACCGTGATAAAGGACTTCTCGCCTCAGGGGTTTACGATTATTCACCGATATATGAAACCGATTTCGGGTTGACAAAGCTGGATAAACTCGTCCTGAAAGATAGCGCTCCGAATCACGCTATGGTCCTTATAGGTGTCGATGTCGTAAAAGGTAAGCCCGTCAAATGGTTGATAGAAAATAGCTGGGGAAGTAAACGAGGGGATAATGGCAGATGGACGATGTATGATTCGTGGTTCAACGATTATGTCTACGAGGTGGTCATCAATAAAAAATATCTCCCTAAAAAGATCCTTAAATTGTTGGAAACCGAACCAACTGTTTTACCCCCCTGGGATCCGATGTCCTCTAAGATAAGGATTCCATAAATGGATTGCGTTTGAAAAAGGATTTGAATTTGAAAACCCGAGCGCTATTTTTAGATTTTATTTTGAAAGAATGGTTGCTTTTTGCCTCTGCTATCGGGCTTATCGTTACATCGATTTACTCCCATCATATACCATCCTTTTCGGTAGAAGAATTTGAGGTTATTTTTATCCTCGCCGTCCTATTTATTACCGTAAAAGGACTTGAGCGAAGCGGCTTGATATTGCGGCTATCTCAACTTCTTGAACAAGGCAAACTTGTTTCATTAAAGTTGGTCGTTGCCACTTTTTTGCTGTCTATGCTGATAACGAATGATATAGCCTTAATTGTTATAGTTCCATTAACCTTATTGCTAAATACAAACCGTAAAGATATTCTCGTTATTCTCGAGGCGTTGGCTGCGAATTCGGGTTCCGCACTAACACCTTTGGGCAATCCACAAAATCTATTTATATATTGGTTCTATGGTATTCGGCCTGAAACATTCATATTAAGCATTGCGACCTTTTCCGTTGCATTTCTTATACTTCTCATCCTGATATCACTTTTTATAAGAACAACAAACAATAAGGTGTCTAATCTTAAAACCACAAAAATCAAATATACCGCATTCGTTTATGGGGCATTGTTGCTCATCCTTATTTTAACTGTGCTTCACATCATTCCTGTTTTGATCGGAGTGCTTGTTATCGTTTATACCGCTGTTTTTGACCGTAGAAGTCTGAAAATAGATTACACTTTATTATTAACTTTTATTTGTTTTTTCGGCTTGGCGGAAAATATGAAAATCCTGTTTTCCTTTAACATAGAACATTCAGAACATATCTTCATATTTTCCGCTCTGGCGAGTCAGATTATCGGCAATGTTCCGACAACTCTGCTATTTGCCAAATTCACAGCTCAATGGAAAGCACTCCTTTGGGGTTCAAATGTCGGTGGGTTTGGAAGTCTTGTGGGTTCGTTTGCAAATCTAATCGCTTACAAGCTTTATATCACGCATAAGTCCGCAAATAACATAGCATCGTTTACAATCAAATTTATGGTGCTGGGATATGTTGCTTTCTTAATCGGCATTGGCTTATATTTCAGTATGGGAAGAATATAATGAAAATAAAAATGCCGGCGTACTTAAAAAATAAATTGCGTTTGAAAAAGGATTTGAGAATGAAAAGTGTTATCCTGCTTTTTATTATTTTTCCCCTGCTTGGGGTAATGACAGCCAATAGTGCTGATAATAACGACTGGCTCACATATTATGAAAAATCAAATTACAAAAAAACACCCCGTTATGAGGAAACAGTCGAGTTCTGCCGTAAATTGGCCGATGGTTCGGCTTACATTAAATTTACCGATTTCGGCACATCCCCGCAGGGAAGAAAATTGCCTTTGCTCATCGTTGATAAAAGCGGGCTGTTTGCGTCGGTTGATATTAAGAAACGAAAAAAGCCTGTAATTCTTATCGAAGCCTGTATTCATTCCGGGGAATCGGATGGGAAAGATGCCGGGCTTACGCTTTTGAGGGATTTGGCGATTTATAACAAAAGGCCAAAGATTTTAAATAATGTGGTAATACTCTTTATACCTATTTTCAATGTTGATGGGCATGAGCGTTTCGGGCGATACAACCGAATTAATCAAAACGGACCGGAGGAGATGGGATGGCGGGTGACTGCACAGAATCTAAACCTCAATCGAGATTTCCTTAAAGCTGATACACCAGAGATGCGGGCTTGGTTGAAGTTGTTCACCAAATGGCTGCCGGATTTTCTCATCGATTGCCATGTCACCGATGGCGCCGATTATCAGTATGTCATCTCCTATGCTGTCGCCAGTCGGCGGAATATGGTCAAACCGATAAGACAGTGGCTAAACAAAGCCTACCTTCCCGAACTGAAGTGGCGGATGGAGATGTCAGGTTATCCGTTGGCGCCCTATGGCGGTTTTAAGGATAGATTCGATATCGGCAAGGGGATGATGAATTGGTTGGCGCCCCCTCGTTTTTCTCACGGTTATGGTGCGGTTCAAAATCGACCGTTTCTCCTTGTGGAAACTCATATGCTGAAGGATTATAAGACCAGAGTCGATGCCACCTATCAGATATTGTATCATACGCTCGATTACATCGCCAAAGATGCCTCCGCTTACCTGAATTTTGTTCGACAGGGCGATAGTTTGGTAGCGCAATCAGCCGCCGGGAGGGAATATGCTATCCGCTACAGGATTACCGATGAACCGACGATGATAGATTTCAAGGGATACGATTATACGATTGTCAACAGTGATATTTCGGGGGGGAAATGGATTAAATGGGGAAAGCAACCGATCGATTATCGTATCCCCCTTTATTCAAAAGTCAAAGCTACCGAGATAATTACCATTCCTTACGCCTATATCATCCCGCCGGAATGGATTGTGCCGATAGAAAGGCTCAAACTCCACGGGATAAAAATTAGTTATCTGACCGCTGCTGAAACTTTGGAGGTGGAGACATATCGTTTCAGCAATGTAAGTTGGCGGGAGAAACCTTATGAGGGGCGTCATCCTTTGAAGTATAAAGTGAAGGCGGTGAAAATCAAGCGCAAATACCCGAAGGGAAGCGCCGTTATATTTTGTAATCAACGCACAAACAAGGTAATTGCCGAAGCATTGGAACCACGGGGTTATGATTCCTTCGTTAAATGGGGGTTTTTCGATACGATATTCGAGCAAAAGGAATATGCGGAGGATTATGTTATGGAAAAACTCGCTCGTGAGATGATAAAACAAAACCCAAAACTAAAATCGGAATTTGAAGCGAAACTCAAATCCGATTCGATATTCGTTTCCTCCCCCGCGGAGAGATTGGATTTCTTTTATAAGCGTTCCCCATATTGGGACGACAATATCAACCTTTATCCCGTTGGCAGAATAATGACAGCGACCGATCTTCCCGTAAACGGCAATGATTATTCTACCGAGAAATAAAAATTATAATAATTCCCCGTTTTCTTTAGGAACCAAATCGACTCTACATCGGTTAATTGATAATTAAAACCTGAGGCTACGGATAGGGATTAAGAAAGAAAACAAAATTAACTCAAAGGCTGTTTTAAAATAAAGGAACACAAAATGACTGAAAGATTACAGATCTACAAATGCGAAGTTTGCGGTAATATGGTGGAGATGGTGCATCCCGGCGGCGGGACATTGGTTTGTTGCAATCAACCGATGACCTTGATCTCCGAGAATACTACAGATGCCGCTCAGGAAAAGCATGTTCCGGTCATCGAAAAAATCGATAACGGATATAAGGTAACTGTCGGCAGCGTCGCGCATCCGATGGAAGATAAACATTATATCGAATGGATTGAGCTTATTGCCGATGGCAAAGCGTATCGTCAATTCCTAAATCCGACGGATAAACCGGAAGCTTTCTTCAATATTCAAGGTGATAACATTACTGCCCGCGCTTATTGTAATTTGCACGGATTGTGGAAAGGGTAAAAACTATGAACAAGAAATTGGAAGACGCTTTCAACGATCAACTTAATGCGGAGCTTCATTCAGCATATCTATATCTATCGATTGCGGCGTATTTCGATTCGATTAACCTCAAAGGCTTTGCGAATTGGATGAAAGCGCAGGTTCAGGAAGAGCTTTTGCATTCAATGAAACTTTACAATTACATAATCAACCGCGGCGGCAAAGTAAAATTATCCCCCATAGGTGAGGTTGGCAGAGAGTGGGAATCGCCTCTCAACGCTTTTGAAGCCACCTATGAGCACGAATGCTACATTACGGGTAGAATAAACGATCTGATGAATCTTGCTCGGGAGGAGAACGACAACGCTTCGGTTATCTTTTTGGAATGGTTCATAAACGAGCAGGTAGAGGAGGAAGCCACCACGGATGAAAAACTTCAGGAATTGAAAATGATAGGTGATTCTACTCCGGGGTTGTTTATGATAGATCGTGAAATGGGACAGCGTGTTTTCACCCCTCCGACAACCCAATCCGAATAAGAATTATCCGCCAAAATAATTTTAACTTCAGGCTTTTCCGCTCCGATAATACGGCGGAAAAGCCTATCTTTATTATACTTTAAGAAAGTTCAGCCCTGTTTTTAGTTATTTATCCCCAGTACTTTTAGGATAAAAGCATATTCGAAGGCGATTTCCTTGAGAAAGTCATAGCGCCCCGATGCGCCGCCGTGCCCGGCTTCCATATTGACTTTCAACAAAAGCAGATTATCGTCCGTTTTAAGCGCCCTTAACTTAGCGGTGAATTTCGCCGGTTCCCAATACTGCACTCGTGTATCGTTAAGCCCCGCAAATATCAGCATATTAGGATAATTTTGGGCTTTGATATTGTCGTAAGGGGAATAAGAGAAAATATAATCGAAGTATTTTTTCTTATGCGGGTTGCCCCATTCATCGTATTCGCCGACTGTCAGAGGGATACTCGGGTCAAGCATCGTATTCAACACATCCACAAAAGGAACATCCAACACAGCCGCCTTAAACAAATCAGGGCGCATATCGACCACCGCCCCGATCAACAACCCACCGGCACTTCCACCGCTGATAACCAACTTTTGCGGAGAGGTATATCTTTGATTTATCAGATATTCCGCTACGGCAATGAAATCGGTGAAGGTGTTTTTCTTCTTCAGCAGTTTACCATCATCATACCAATATCGCCCCATCTCACCACCACCGCGGATGTGAGCAATGGCATAAATAAATCCACGATCGAGCAAACTTAAGCGTGAAGATGAGAAATACGGGTCGAAGCTGATACCATACGCCCCATATCCTGTTAAATAAAGTGGGGTATTCCCATTCCTGACAACACCCTTTTTGTAAACCATCGATATCGGGATCAAGGTGCTATCGGATGCAACCGCAAAAAGCTTTTCCGAACGGTATTGCTTTGGATCATAACCGCCTAAAACTTCCTGTTGCTTGAGAAGTTTCCGTTCGCCCGTGAGCATATCATAATCATAAACCGATCTTGGTGTTATAAGCGAAGTGTAATTGAAACGCAGAGTTTTCGTATCGTATTCGGGATTTTCGCCCGCCCAAAAAGTATATACCGGTTCCGGGAAATCGACCTTTCGTATTTCGCCAGTAGCGAACTTCTCGATACGCATTTGCTTCAACCCCCCTTCCCGCTCATAGATTACCATATAATCCTTAAATAAATCCACACCATCGAGCTTCACATCCTTTCTGTTGGGTATAACAACTTCCCAATTCTTTTTGGAGGGATTTGAGATAGGAGCCTTCATTAACTTGAAATTCTTGGCGCTGTCGTTGGTTACTATGTAAAAATAATCTCCGTGATGATAAGGATAGTATTCCATATCCTTTTGACGCGGATATATCATCTTGAATTTTCCGTCGGGATTATCCGCATTAAGGAAATAAACCTCCGAGCTGGTCTCACTTCCCAATTCGAGAAAAAGATAAGCCTCACTTTTGGATTTGCCGATATCGAGGGAGAATGTCGGATCGTTTTCCTGATAAACCAACAAATCGTTTGAGACGCTGTCGCCCAATCTGTGTTTATAAAGTCGGTAAGGTCTCCAAGCGCTGTCGGTAGTGGTATAGAAAAATGTATTATTATCATTCGCCCATTCGAAGGATGTGGAAACGCTATCGATTATATCGGGATATAAAGTCCCGTTATCGAGATCCTTTATCCGCAGGGTATATCGTTCACCGCCGGTGGTGTCAAAAGCAAACGCCAAAAGTTTATGATTTGGGCTGACCTTATATACACCCAACTGATAGAAATCCTTTCCTTTGGCAAGCTCGTTTACATCGAGGAGTATTTCTTCTTTCGCTTTTAAGTTCCCTTTTTTGCGGCAGTAAATACGATATTGCTTTCCTTTTTCGGTGCGCGAGTAGTAAAAATAGTCGCCCCACTTGACCGGGACGGAGAGATCGGTTTCTTTGATTCTGGAGACCATCTCCTTATAAAGCTTTTTTTTGAGGCTTTCGGCGGGCTTCATCATAGCATCGGTATATTTATTTTCCGCTTTTAGGTATTCCAAAACTTTGGGATCGTTTCTATCCCTGAGCCAGTAATAGTTATCCACCCGTACAATACCGAAGAGCGTATCGGCTTTGGGGATTTTATCAGCGATGGGAGGTGTCGGAGCAGGTCTTCTGCCAAAGGCGACAAGGAATAGAGAAATTATGATAATCAGCGCAGCGAGGGAAATCTTATATATTTTGTTCATATTACAAATCCTTAACATAAATTTGGGTTTGGGGAGTTGATATTATCGTAATGGAATTATATCTAAAAGCCCCATTACCTGTCAAGCTCGTAATGGTTTCATTTTTATATTATGGCAGTGGAAGGAATATCGGTATATCGAATTATTTTAATGAGGATTAAGAGCTTTTAATTTCCAGTTTATATTATTTGCTCAAGGTTGCCATAACCATATTAATCATATTGAGCAGGCGTTCGCAGGAGAATGGCTTTTTAATAAATATATTCGCTCCCGCTTCCCAGCTCTTTCCGGCATCATCGGCAACATCCTTGCCGGTTAAAAACAGCACAGGTATATCCTTTGTGGCATTATGCCTTCTCATCTCCCCGCAAACCTCATAACCATCCATATGAGGCATCATAATATCGAGAAGAATCATATCCGGCTTATACGATTTCGCTCTCTCAATACCCATCACACTTGAATTCTCAACCATCACCTCATAACCGGCATTCGTCATATAAGCTTCTATAATATCGGTGATTTCCGGTTCATCGTCTATGACCAATAATTTCCCTTTAACCGCCTTATTATCTGCCATAAGCACCCCATTCATAATCGGTAATAATCAGGACGGCGATCCTCGAATAAGTCGTTCATCGAGGTAATTCTCTTATTTTCCGCCGCCATAAAATCTATATCGACTATTATTATTTCTTCTTTAATCTTGCTTGATTCGGCGAGGATTTCACCTTCCGGAGAAATAATCCTGCTCATCCCGGTAAAACGATAAAGCTCCCCGCCGACTTCCTCTTCGCCGATACGATTGCAGGTTATGGAGAAAACCCTGTTTTCCAAACAGCGGGTTATCATAGCGTTTTGGCAGTAAGGCAGAACCAAGTTCGCCGGATGGCAGATTATATCAGCTCCCATAAGCGATAGCGAGCGGGCGACTTCGGGAAATATCCAATCGAAACAAATCATCATCCCGATTTTCGCACCCCTGAAATCGATTATCTTCAGAGGAAGGTTCCCGGGCGAAAAGAATTCCTTTTCCTTGTAAAACAAATGAAACTTCCGATAGACCTCCACCTTCCCGTCGGGAGTAATCGCCACTGCGGAATTATATAAAATATCTCCATCGCGTTCGGCGATACCGGCAATAATCGCCATATCTTTATCTCTGCTCAGTTCCCGTAATTTTTTAATCGTTTCCCCCTCCGGAATTGGGGAAGCCAACTCGAAAACCCGCTTGCGGGAATCGAAGCCATAACCGGTATCGAAAAGTTCCGGCAATACGATAAGCTCGGCATCGGTTTGCCGTAGTTTTTCCACCACACTTTTTAGATTTTCATCTTTTTGTCCGAATTTCGGTTTTGTTTGCAACAGTCCTACACGCATATTGTTTCCCGTCTAAAGTTAAATCCATTCTCTCAAAATACAATTTTCGCTTTCTATAATTTATATTATTAATATATTATCTGTTAACTATTTCCCGCAACAGAGGATTGTTTTTGGAGCCCTGGGATGAAAGTTGATATTTTTGGTTTTGATTTAACGGCATTGGAACGGTTGGCTATTGGGGTCGGGGAAAGGCCCTTCCGAGGCAGGCAGATAGCCGGATGGCTTTATAAAAAAAATGTCGGCAGTTTTATGGAGATGACTAATCTCGCCACTCCCTTAAGGTATAAATTAGCGGATAAATTCAGTATCGGGAAATTAAAAGTTATCAAGACAATAAAAGATAAGGCTGGAGTTCGTAAGATGCTTTGGCGGTTATCGGACGGCGAGACTGTCGAATCGGTCTTGATCCCGGACGACGACCGATTAACTTTGTGTGTATCATCACAGGTCGGTTGTCCTTTGAACTGCACTTTTTGTGCTACCGGGAGGATAGGCTTCAAGCGGAATTTATCCTCGGGGGAGATAATAAATCAATTTTTGCAAATGGAATTGGAAGAAGGGGAACGGATCACAAATATCGTTTTTATGGGAATGGGCGAACCTTTTTTGAACTTCGACAATTTAAATATCGCTTTGAGGATTTTAACCGATGACTCTTGTATCAGTTTTGGTGCTAAAAAAATAACCGTTTCCACCGCAGGAATACCGAACAAGATTCGAGCTTTAGCCGATACAGGCCTTAAGGTGGGATTGGCTTTCTCCTTGAATGCGCCTAATGATGAGCTACGCAATAAACTAATGCCTATAAACAGACGCTTTAATTTGAGGGAGAATTTGGAAGCCCTAAAATATTTTACGGAGAAGGCCGACAGAAGGATTACTTTTGAATATGTTTTGATTAAAGGAATTAACGACTCTTTGAAGGAAGCCCGACAATTAGTCAAACTGACACATAATATCCCCTGTAAAATAAACCTTATAAGATACAATAAGGTAGATGGCATTGATTTTTCGCCTCCGAAGGAGAGAGATGTTTTATCTTTTCGGGATTTTCTCTACTCGAGGACGCCGGCGGTGACTTTGCGGGAATCGAAGGGTTCGAATATATCCGCCGCTTGCGGTCAGCTTAAAGCGACATATAATAAAAAGGGATTATCAGGCAGTAAGGTTTAAGACATTTCCAATTGAGGAAATACTATCGTTAAAGCCATAGGAATTATTCAAGTCTCCTTGAGGATTTTCAGTTAATGCAAAAGAGGCGTTGAACTGATTATTTTCGCTATTTGTCTGTTGCAGTTCAGCTTCGGCTTTGGCTTCCATAGCTGCCGCTTTTGCAGCCACTGCTTTATCCTGAGGGGATGGGTCTGCCGGAGCCAATGCCGCCCGTTGAACAACCTTTGCTTTCTCAATCGTCGCTTTGGGATCGCCTTTAATTGGCGAGGTATCGATTTGCACCTCTCCGCCGGTGGCATACAACACCCCATCGGGACCTTTGGTATAATTGAAATTAATACCGCTTTTGGCATAAGGTCCGGCAGCAGCTAAATGCGCCATCTCGTGAGCGCGCACTTTCCTATCGATTGTCTTCAGTTCGTTAATTTTTCTTAACTGCTCGTCATCCAGCTTCGCCTCGGAATTTGGGATTATCCCCTCCGCCTTCGTGCGTGATTCCTCAGAGATCTCAATAGAATCGTATCCATCGGTTTGGGTTTTAGATTTTGCAACAGTCTTTTTTGGTTGGGTTGAAGATGTTATCCGTCTCGAACCAACAGAATGGATTCCATAGCGGGCTGAATTCGTCAACGCCCGATAAATCATCTCGCCGAAGGGAAAACCTCCGCTTATGCTGTTAAAAGGTTGAATAGCGCCCATATTATTTTTTTCGTCAAGAATCCGATTTAATTTAAGGAATTGCGAATAAAAAAAAGCCTGCAAATTATGGTTTGAAATATACCTCCGATTTATTATAATTTAAGAAAATCGGGTAGTATTCAAAGGAGAAGAAAATGAGCGATTTGTCGAGATATGATAAACCTTTAGGCAAAACGATATTTTTTGCGTTGATTGCGGTAACCTTTGGGATAATAATTTTGATTTTGGGGAATGGCGAAAAAACCCAAAATCGCAAAACCTTTTTTGAAAATCATAAATTGGAATCTTCAAATACCGATCAGGCATCAAAGCCGAGCGAATGGTTCACTATCCAAAGGGCGTATCCCAATGATAGTATTCCTTTCAAGGCATATCGTCGAGCTTTGGACAAAGCAATTGCCATCCGCAATGCCACCAAGAGCGATAATGCCTTCCCCATTGAGCTTGCGGGCCCGACGAATGTAGGAGGAAGGATTACAGATTTGGCGATTGACCCCAATGATGAAAGCATAATATATGCAGGCGCCGCTTTGGGCGGAGTATTCAAAAGCACGGATGCGGGCTATACATGGACAGCCATCTCGGATGATGTCCCCAGCCTTTCCGTCGGCGATATCGAAATCGACCCTACCGATTCCTATACGCTATATCTCGGCACCGGCGAATCGAACTCCAGTGGCGATTCCTATGCCGGGACAGGATTATATCGCACCACCAACGGCGGTTTAACTTGGGAGTTCATCGGACTGCCCAATTCCCATCATATCGGCAGAATAGCGATTAATCCCAACGATCCGGATACTATCTTCGTAGCCGCTCTCGGCTCCCTTTTTGGCACTAATCCCGAAAGGGGAGTTTATCGGACTACCGATGGGGGTGATACTTGGGAGCAGGTTTTATACCTCACGGATTCAACTGGGGCGGCGGATGTGGCGATTAATCCCCAGAACACAAATATCATCTTTGCATCGATGTGGGAACGAATCCGCAGCCCGGAGGATCGTCGCGTAGGGGGCATAAACAGCGGAATATGGCGCTCCACCGACGGCGGTGATACTTGGGATCATCTGACAAACGGCCTGCCGACATCATCTCCCACGATAGGGAGAATCGGATTGGCTATCTCCCCCGCGGATCCAAATGTAATTTATGCTTGCTATGCCGACCATCCGGGAAATGTAATGGGGATTTGGCGTTCCACCGATGGGGGGGATACTTGGGAGTCGAGGCTTGTTTATCCCCAGCCGGGCGATTTCTCCGGATTTGCTTGGTATTTGGAAGGATTTGGGCGCACCCAACCGATGTAAATACCGTTTATTTCGGGGATGTCGAACTATGGAAAAGCACCGATGGCGGCGCTCATTTTAATTCCATAACCGGCTCTATGCATGTCGATAATCACGCCCTTTGTATCGCGCAACCCGATCCGAATTTTATGGTTTGCGGCAATGATGGCGGCGTTTTCGTCTCCACCAACAGCGGGAGCAGTTGGCGGAAATGCTATGATCTGCCAATTACCCAATTCTACGCTATCACCATCGATGCGCAAAATCCGGAGCGGTTATACGGCGGTACACAGGATAACAGCACCCCGCGGACTTTAACCGGTAATATCGATGATTGGGATGTGATTTTTGGAGGTGATGGATTTTATGTAAGCGTGGATTATACCGATGCGGATGTAATCTATGCCGAATACCAATACGGTTATTTGGGAAAATCGACCGATTTGGGGTACAGTTGGGATATGATTTTCTCCCCTTATGACCACGGGGAAAGGAGCAACTGGGACACACCTTTTGTGATGAGTCCGATCAGCAACCAAACTCTCTACTACGGAGCGCAGAAGATCTATCGAACGATAAACGGCGGTTCCGACTGGGAAGCGTTCAGTCCCGATTTGACAGGCGGATCGGGAGGGGGTAGTTTGATCTTCGGGACCATCACCACGATCAGCCCATCACCTTTAATGGAGGATATAGTTTGGGCGGGAACCGACGACAGCCGCGTCTGGGTAACGACTGATGGGGGAAATTCATGGGATATGGTCTCGCAGAATCTTCCTGACCGTTGGTGTACGAGGGTAACCGCTGATCCATTCGATATCGCTACGGCCTATGTAACTTTTTCCGGGTACAAAGACGACGATCTTCTTCCCCATATCTATAAAACCACCGATTTCGGTTCCTCTTGGACCGACATCAGCGGTAATTTAACCGATATCCCCGTTAACGATATTCTGCCGGATCCCCAAAAAGAAGGAAGGCTCTATATCGGTACTGATTTCGGGATGTTTTATACGGATGATGGAGGAGAAACTTGGCTATCTATGTCCGATGAAATGCCTATATGTCCCGTACTCGATATTGAATTGCACGATGGAGCGCGCAAACTTGTAGCGGGGACCCATGGGCGATCTATGTACTCCTTCGATATAACAATAACAAGTATCGATAATGAGGAAAATAAACCGATCACCGATTTCAAGCTTTATCGCAATTATCCAAATCCGTTTAACTCATTTACGGTGATACCGTTTGAGGTCGGACACTCGGGACATTATACTTTGAAAATATACGATGTAGGCGGAAGATTGGTCAATACCGTATTGGATAAAAATCTGACCCCCGGAAACTATTCGGTTCGATTCAAGGCGAATAATTTATCATCGGGAACTTATTTCATTTCGCTTGAATCGAGCAACAGCAAGACTACCGACAAGATGGTTTATGTGAAATAGAGTTTACGGCATAAGGGCATTACCGACTCGACAGGGTAATAATCGCCGGCGATTGCGGGTTGAAAGCATCCCCCTTGAAATCACCGAACAATTGAACTCTCTTGAAACCTGACGCCTTCAGGAGTATTTTTTGAAGCACCGAATCAAAGAGCGTGAATTTCTCGCGATGGGAATATCGCCTACCGTTTAAAATAATCTCCGTATTAAATAAGACCTCCTTTGGGGGGCGATAGATGTATTTCCGTTTGAAAATGATTGAACCCTTCGGAGTGGAGATTGATTTTTCGGGGAGATTAAATTCGCCGGAGAAAGTTAGTTTATAATAGTTTATGGTTTGGATTATCAAATATCCGTCCGGGGCGGTCAGCTCTCTTATTTTTTTCAAAAGGTCGAAGATATCATCCTCATCACCGGCGTAAGATATGCTATTTCCGATAAATATGACAGCATCAAAAACGCCGAGGTTATAGGATTCGATTCTTTTGAAATCACCGCAGACTTCCTTGATACCTTTATCGCTATGTATTTGTCGAAGCAGATACTCGTTATTGTCAAGGGCGGTTAATTCATATCCTCTGTTGGACAACCTTTCCGCCAGCTCACCTGCGCCGCAAGCTAAATCAAGCACTCTCCCCGCGGGGGGAATATACTTTTCCAAGAATTGAATTTTAGCGCCGCTTACCGCGAATATCTTCCGATAAAACGGCGCTATTAAATCATAGAACGATTGCAATGAAATTAACCCTGACAGCTAATTATTTCCCGTACCGTTCTTCATAGAACTTATTAATCTTCTCGCGTTCTTTCTTACTTATTCCTTTGGTGAACCATTTGTGATCATCATCCTTAAGGTATTTCTTGGTAACACCCGGGAGCAACTCTTCAGCTTCGGGCACCAAATCCATATAGAATCGTTCCGCGACTTCAATGAAACCATGCCATTGAACATAGTCAGGTCCCATCATAGCAGCCCCGTGACGAGCGCGCCTTCCCTCGTGATGCCACAGATAGAAATATGTCCATTCGATTTTCTCATCGAACGGCGTAGGCGTAAGTTTATTCGCTTTTCTCAAATCGTTCATAATAGCCAATGCCGGTTTGCCGAATTTCTCATTATAGAGCTCAACGACGCTGTCGTATTGTTTGTAAAAAGAATTGACGAAATCGGGATTATGACAACTTGCGCAAACCTTCTGCATCGTGGCGCGTTTACTTTCCCAATTCTTTTGATGCTTGGAAACTTTAGGCCTCAAATTCCAGCTTATCCGTTCCCCCGGATCATGGGTGACATTCACCCCTGGAGCGGCGGAGACATGACAGGTGGCACAGGTAGGAGCCGCGCTGTAATCTTTTCCGACTACCCAAGATGCGCTGTTGAGATTCATCTTGTCTTGATTTGAATAAAACGCAATACCATGCTTGGACTCATCATATATCTCCTTCTGCGGATGGTCGGGTCCCAAATGACATTTACCGCAATTTTCGGGACGGCGAGCCATTGCCACCGAAAAAGTATGGCGCGAGTGGCAGGCGGTACAACTTCCCTTTGAACCATCGGGATTTATCCTACCGATACCGGTATTTGGCCAGGTATCGGCGGATAGAGTTCCATCCTTGTTCACCTTGACAACCGAACCATGGCACTGCTTACAGCCAGAGACGGCGGCAGGTGGTCCCTCTACTACTTCACCCAAAACATTGTCCAAAGAACCCAAAATCTTGCCGGCGTTCGCATGATGGCTGTTTGTGAAAGATTCCACTTCTTCATCGTGGCAGCGGGCGCAGTCGAGCGGGGACACAATTACCGAGATCTTGCGACCATAGTGGTTCATCAAATCCTTATCACCATCCTCAGCCATATGGCAATCATAACAGCCAACGCCATTTTTGGCGTGAGCAGATACTTCCCATTGCTCATAAGCCGCTTTCCCGAAATTGTTTTTGATATGACAATCGACACAATCTCGGGAATCGGATGGAACCACCACCGCCCAAGCCGAAGAAACGAAAATAAACACTGCTGCAAAAGCAAGCGCAATTAAAGCTTTTTTCCCCATAAGCTCCTCCTTAAATTAATTTGATTTATTGAATTGTTAATGGCTTTCGATGATACTTTCATTTTTTAACAATTAGACCAATTTAAGATTGCTTTATCTTAATATTATTATATCCTATAATACATAATTTATATTGTCAACTATTTTGTGAAAATTTTCGTAAGCTATAAAATGGAAAATACATATCTCCTTTGCGAAATAAACCTGTTGCGGATATTAAGGGAACAATATAATATTAATTCTAATTTATTGTAAAGACGGCTTTGCGATAGATTATTGTTTTGCTTTCAAATAGATTCACAAAGATAAGGAAATAAAAATGAAAAAATGGCTAACGGCTATCAGAGCTCCCTTTTTGACGGCTTCCGTAATTCCTGTTTTTGTTGGTATCGCTTTAGCGGTTTATGAAGTGGGCGCCTTTAATTTGTTAACCGGATTGCTGACCTTGTTGGGTGCTGTATGCCTGCACATCGGGACCAATCTATCCAATGACTATTACGATCATATCACCAACGATGATGAGATAAACGAGACTCCCACGCCGTTCTCCGGAGGGAGCAGGGTTATACAGGAGAAATTAATCTCTCCGAAAAGGATGTTGACGGCGGCGTTGATATCTTTCGGCATCGGTATCGTTATCGGTCTTTACATTTGGAGCATTACTCCCGGAAATATCGTTTTATACTTCGGTCTGATAGGTTTTCTTTCGGGATTTCTTTACACTGCGACCCCTTTCAAATTGGGATATCGCGGTTGGGGCGAATTACTTGTCGGGCTGAATTTCGGTTTATTGGAGGTTATAGGCAGTTATTATGTGCAGACCGGCCACATCTCAACCTCCGCTGTTTTAGCTGGGATCCCCGTATCCTTATTGATAACGGCGGTTTTATACATCAACCAATTCCCGGACTATGAGGCGGATAAAGCTGTTGGGAAAAACCATTGGGTTGTTAGATTGGGTAAGGAAAAAGCGCGGATAATTTATTATGGGTTGTTATATACATCA
>JALSTH010000126.1 GCA_026983835.1 Candidatus Zixiibacteriota bacterium
TTGGGTACCTTCGCATACTTGCCACCACGATGAGTAAATTCCCAAAGGTAAGCTTCTGGCTCTTTACCCTTATAATTCCAAAGTGTTCTATATCCGCTTTCAACCCGAGCGACAACTCCTGTATCGACAAGGATTAAATCGCCAAACGGTTTGGGCAAATGATAATGCAGCCCGGGAGGCGTAAGTTCGCTTACTTTACCAAAAGCCAATTCCAGTCCTGTGCGGTAAGGTAAGACAGAATAAAATCCCGTCCCCAGATATAAGAGGATAATCAATATCAATTGAAAGATGATGATACCATTCCATTTTTTCAATACCCAATTCTCATATTTGGACGAGAATCTAGTCTCAAAGTCCCTGTATTTTTTATAGAAAGACTTCATATAACTGATATATTTTCTCGATTGGCTTTGATATTTTTCGGGTAGATATTCGGTAAAATCGAAAGACGGGTGGAAGGAAATATTGAAAAAACGCAAAGAACGAAGATGGAGCGTTATACCTATTCGGATAACGACTATGCCAATTATGAAAGTAGTTAAACGCTCGATATGAATGCCGAAATACCCTAAAAGGAGGGTTACCAAAACTCCAATGGAGGTAAAGAAATCGGAAAAAGTATGATCACTTTCGGCGGAGAAAGCTATGGATTTCTGTTCTTTACCTACACGCCGCTTGAACCTAAACATCCTGAAGGATACCGCACAAGCTATACTTATACCGGCTATGGCAACAATCAATGGTATATTTGGGCTTAATTTGAAACGTGTCTGTTGATTTCTTATAACTTCATAAAGTACCATTACCCCCCCTACCATTAGAATAAATGAAATCAACAGCGCAACGAACCCCTCCGCATTTTTTGCCCAGGTTTTTGCTTTGAGATTATAATTTACGATGATTGATAGCAGTACGCTTAGGCTTAAAGCGAAATCGCCCGTAGAATGCCATGCATCCGCTGTTAGAACGGCACTATTGGTCAGTTTTGCTAAAACCGTTTTTAGAATTATCAAAAACACATCTGCGCTGATTGCGATTAAGGAAGCCTTAATCAACGCATTTAGTCTAAGGCGATCCGCGGGTGTATTTTTTGCGTTTGCTATATTGCTGCTTATATCAGGATCTTCTTCCATAATGGGACTGTTACATTATTTTATTATCAGTAGGTAATCAAGGCGATTTGTTAATAATATCTTATACGCTCAAACTGTTAAAAATTTCAAACTTTAACCGATCAAGATAAGATTTATTTTAAAAAATGCAAGTGATAACTATCAAAATCAACACTGCCGTATTTTGTTTTTATAAGGTAATTTTTTGAATTGGCTTGACATTCCTTCGGTAAGAGAATAAAATTCATATTTACGACGAATTATGAAAACCCTTATTTTAGTGATAATTATCACATTTTTATTGTTGCCCATTTGTGCATTCGGCGGGGTAAGCGCTATTGATACCCCAAATGACGATGGGGAGAGTATTACCATAATATGGAACCCTGATTCTATTCCATCGAACAACCTGAAATTGACACGGGTAAAAATTGAAAGGCGGACTTCCTCTGAATCGGGATGGGAAGAAATAGGTGTAGCTCCATTTTCACAACGAACTTTTATTGATGATGCCGCAGATGATGGAATCGACTATGTCTATCGGTTGCTGTTTACAGGCGAAAACGGAAAAGCCTTGATATATCGGACCGAGGCGGTGCATTCTTCGGCGCAGATTTTTAATACTAAAAGGATAAATGTTTTAATCGGGATAATAATTTGTATCTTTGTGCTTCTTTATTACATTTATCGTTCCCAAAAGGGAAGGCAATTCTATGTAAGACCCATTCCCGGACTGCAAGCTGTGGAAGAAGCGGTCGGACGGGCTACTGAATTGGGTAAACCGGTTTTGTATTCTGCGGGAAGGGGGAATATGCAAAGGGTGGCGACTATCGCTTCTATGACCGTCCTTTCCTCGGTAGCGGAAAAGACCGCCGAATATAATATCCCGTTGATTTTCCCGAATAACGATGCCGTTGTGACTGCGGTTGCTCAGGAGGTTGTCTATGATGCTTACGCTAAAACTGGGCATCCGGACAGATATAAAGAGGATGATATATTTTATTTAACCGATAGCCAGTTCGGATACGCCGCCGCGGTAGATGGTATTATGTTAAGACGTAAGCCTGCTACAAACCTTTTTATGGGGACATTTGAAGCGGAGTCGTTGATACTTGCCGAAACAGGAAATTCAATTGGTGCCATTCAAATAGCGGGAACCGATTCAACTATTCAGCTTTCATTTTTTATCGTGGCTTGCGATTATGTGCTTATCGGCGAGGAATATTTCGCCGCTTCGGGCTATCTTTCACAGGATCCTATGATATTGGGTTCCCTCAAGGGGCAGGATATGCTAAAGGTAGTTGTCGGTGTTTTGATATTGTTGGGTGCATTGGCGGTAACTTTCGGATTTACCGGTTTTCTTGATATTTTCTCGATAGGATAATCGAATATGCTTAGAAAACTCCCATTATATATCTGTTTCGTGTTTGGCACTTTTATGTTAGCGCAGTTTTTTATCCCCCATCCGGTCTCGACGGCTCTTTACAAAATGGTTTTGGATTGGGTGCAGATTATATATGCCCTTTCACTTTTGGTTGGGGCGGCAATGTTGATTAAACATCATACTTTAATAGCATCAAAACCAGTGGCGAAGGACCGTCAATATAGCCTTATTGTCCTATTTGGGATTTTTATAATGATAATAACAGGTTTGTTTTTCGGCAGAGGGAATAAAACGGTATTCCTTTGGATATTCAATAACATTCAAGCGCCTATGCAAGCGACAATGTTTTCTTTGCTTTCCTTTTTTGTAGCTTCAGCGGCATATCGCGGTTTTCGTGCCCGAAACGCTCAATCCGTTTTTCTGCTCGGTGCGGCGATAATTGTTATGTTGGGAAAAGTTCCCATTGGGGATATGATAACTCCGTATATTCCCCAATCCGCCGATTGGCTCCTAAATGTTCCCTCGATGGCGGCCCGCCGTGGGATTTATATCGGGATAGCATTAGGAACCATCGCTACTTCATTACGGGTGATATTGGGAATTGAACGAACTTACCTTGGGGGTAAATAATTAAAATGGATGCCGTCGGAGGAAAAAGAATAAATATCAGACATATAATATTTATTTTGATGGCTTTGGCAGTTGCCTTACCATTGATATTCAAATTAGGTTTACCGCTAAGAGTCACTGACGAAGTCCGAGATGTCTATGGTTTTATTGATAGCCTCCCTGAAAATTCAACAGTATTAATATCTTTTGACCACGATACTTCCACCCTGCCGGAGATGGTTCCGTTGGCGGAGGCGATTTTGAGGCATTGTTTTCGTAATAATATAAAAGTAATCGGGTTGGCTTTATTGGCCGAAGGCGCCGCGGTCGGCGATGACAATTTACGACGGATAGCCGGTGAATATCATAAGGAATATGGGAGGGATTATCTGTTTTTGGGATTCCGTCCCCAATTTACTGTGGCTATCTTATCTATGGGGGAGGATATCGCCCGAGAGTTTCCAAGGGATTATAGGGGAGTTGATATTCACAACTACCCGATAATGAACAATATCAAAAACTATAAGGATATATCCGCAGTAATTTCAATAGCCGATGGGGATATGCCTTTATATTGGATAAATTATGCACAGGCGCGATATGGGGTTAAGGTGATTCCGGAAGTTACCGCCGTTATGGCGACAACAATGTATCCCTTTCTGCAATCTGGGCAGTTGGTAGGGCTTGTCGCCGGCTTAAAGGGAGCGGCGGAATATGAGAAACTTCTCGGCAAACCGGGGCTTGCATCCAAAGGGATGGATGCCCAGTCAACCGCCCATATTTTGATTGTCCTGTTGATTATTGTGGGGAATGTTGTTTATTTCATAAATCGTAGAAAAATGAGAATATAATGGATATCGGGATAACAATAGCGGCTATTTTAACCTTGGCGATTTATTCGTTTTTGTATAAGGATAACCCTTTTTATAAAACGGCAGAGCATATTCTTTTGGGGGTGAGTGTTGGTTATTTTGTAGTCATCACAATAACTAACACACTTATACCTAAGCTTTTTATTCCGATTTTTATTGAAGGGAAGTTGATTTATATTATTCCCGGGGTATTGGGATTGATGATGTTCTTGCGTTTTCATAGACGCTCCGCGCAATTCTCACGAATACCGTTATCTATTATAATTGGAGTGGGGGCTGGTGCGGCGATACCCGCCTATATGCAAGCACAACTTTTAGCCCAAATTAAAGCGACTATGTTACCGTTGACCAATTTATCAAATATAATAATTATTGCAGCAGTATTGACAGTTTTGGTTTTCTTTTATTTCTCTAGGGAACATAAAGGGGTTATGGGATTTGGTGCCAAAGCGGGAATTTATTTCCTGATGCTGTTTTTCGGGAGCACTTTCGGTTATACGGTTATGGCAAGGGTTTCACTTTTAATAGGCAGGATGCAATTTCTGTTGCATAATTGGTTGGGATTGATAAATTAGATGATTTGCAGGAAATGTAAGGTTCAGATGGTGGAAATTAAACGGAGTTTTCATAAGAAGCGTAAATGGGTTTGCCCAAAATGCGGTGCGGTTAGATTTCAAACGAAGCTTCGTAAAAAGGTGAAAGGTGTTTAAGGTAGGAACTTCTGGTTATAGCTTTGCGGATTGGGTGGGGTCTTTCTACCCTCCCGGAACTGAAAAGGGAAAGATGCTCGATTATTACAAAGATTATTTCAACTGTGTAGAGATAAATTCGACCTATTATCGAATTCCGCATTCAAAGGTGTTTTATTTTATGGCGGAAAAAACTCAGGATAATTTCGATTTCATTGTGAAAACGCATAAGGAATTTACGCATATCAGAGATGAAAAGTCCGATAGTTCCACCGAATTGATGGAAGCTGTAAAGCCTTTGATCGAAACCGGGAAATTGAAAGGTTTTTTGGCACAATTCCCATGGTCGTTCAAATTCAACAATTCCAATTTTGAGTATTTAATGCATCATTTAAACGATTATGGGGAAATCCCGCTCTTTTTGGAGTTTCGTCATAATAGTTGGATTAAATCCGAGGTGATAGAGCTTCTAAGGGCGGAGAATGTTGGGTTTTGTAATGTTGATGAACCGCAATCGGATCGGATGCTAAGACCATCGGGGATAGCTACCAATAATATCGGTTATGTCAGGTTTCACGGTCGTAATATGGAAAAATGGTGGAGTGGGGGTGGGGAGCGGTACAATTATGATTACAGCGAAAATGAGCTTCGTGGTTGGATTGATTATTTGAAAAAGCTTGAGCGCGATACGGAGACGGTTTATCTTTTCTTCAATAATTGTCATCAAGGACAGGCTGTTAAGAATGCCAAAATGATGATGCATATACTTCGGGAAGAGTTTCGGGAAAAGTAAAAAATGGTAATAAATCCAAAGATACGCCACGCATTCGATAGATTTTTTCACCGAACCGGTGAGAAATTTAAAATAAGCGAACACACCATATTGATAGTTCTTGCTTTGTTTGTAGGGGTTATAACCGGTTTGGGGGCTGTAGGATTTAGGTGGCTTATAGTTACAGCCGGGAATTTTTTCTTCGGGCATGGTGCACAAGGTGGGCAAGTGCTTGGCGGGGATAGTAGTATTTCTCACTATATGGTTCCGCTTATTCCTATGATAGGCGGACTGCTTGTTGGTCCGATAGTTGCCTTTTTCGCTCCTGAAGCAAAGGGACACGGTGTCCCCGAAGTTATGGAAGCGGTAGCATTAAAGGGTGGTGTTATCAGGCCTAGGGTGGCGCTGGCCAAATCCGTCGCTTCCGCTTTGTGTATTGGTTCGGGCGGATCCGCCGGGAGGGAAGGTCCTATTGTTCAGATAGGAGCCGCTACCGCATCGACTATTGGTATTTTGTTCAGAATGTCGGCCGATAGAGTAAAAATATTGGTAGGTTGTGGTTCGGCCGCCGGGATAGCAGCGGTTTTCAACGCTCCGATAGCGGGCGTTATGTTTGCTCTGGAAGTTATACTTGGTGATTTTGCGATACAAACCTTTTCCCCGGTGATATTGTCTTCCGTGGTTTCAGTCGTTATCTCCCATTATTTCGTTGGGGATTATCCCGCATTTATAGTTCCAAAATACAACCTGGTTTCCGCATGGGAAATACCGATGTATATGGTTTTGGGCATCGCTTGTGGTGCCGTGGCGGTGCTTTTTATCATAACCCTTTACAAATTTGAAGATATTTTCGATTACAAAATAAAAATCAATCCCGCGCTTAAGCCGGCGATCGGAGGAATAATTTTAGGCTCAATCGGATTCTTTTTCCCACAGGTTTTCGCTGATGGTTATAAGGCTATCGATGCCGTATTTGGTGGGAAGATAGTTTGGGAATTGATGTTTCTTTTGATATTCCTAAAAATTATTGCCACTTCGCTTACATTGGGCAGCGGAAATTCGGGGGGGATATTTGCTCCTTCGCTTTTTATGGGTGCGATGACCGGTGGGGTCTTTGGGACAGTGGTTCATACTCTTTTTCCTCAGATTACCGCCACGCCGGGCGCGTATATATTGGTTGGGATGGGAGCGGCATTTGCCGGCTCCACTCATGCCACGATTACCGGTATAATAATTCTTTTCGAGATGACTAACGATTATAGGATTATTTTGCCCCTTATGGTGGCAACGGTATTTTCCACCCTTGTGGCGAACCGCCTTAAGAAAGAATCGATTTATACGCTCAAATTAGTTCGGCGGGGGATTAGACTTAAAGGGGGAAAAGATATCGCCTTGTTGGATACTATTAAAGTCTCGGAGGTGATGACCAAAGATTACAATTCCGTTCCGCCGGATATGACCCTCCGTCATTTG
>JALSTH010000127.1 GCA_026983835.1 Candidatus Zixiibacteriota bacterium
GGCCGAGCTATAATGCTCCGCCGAAAATGAGAGATCGAGATACCTTTTCGATGATTTGGAAAACGGGTGTCCGTAGGACGAGAAACTCAACCCTCCCCAAATGCTTTGCGATTCCACTCTCCTGCTCCATCCGCTGTAAACACGGGTATATTTTCCCAAAAGTCCCAGCGGTGTTTGATAATTAAAGGCGTGAATCAATGTTTTTCCTTCTAAGTCATAGGCGGTGAAAAGTGTCCATTGATGTTTTCCCAATATGGGACCCATATCTATAAACTGCCTACCCTGAAATATAGCCCCAAAACGATAGGTGTTCGGCGGAACAATCCAAGCATAAGGAATAAGAAATAGCTGATAAGCATCGAGATCGGGTTTATCGAATATAAAACTAAATTTTATCTTTCTCGGGTAATGGTTATTCCACCTATAATAATCCAAAGATTTATCGTTGGGGTCAATAGAAGCATAAGACAGTTCATTCTTAGTATAAAAGGTCATCACCAAACTGTTTTGAGTTGGATTATCCCAAATTTGAGAATATTCTTCCCCTCTCCTATCAACAACCTTAACCTCCACCGGCATAAAACCATCGGAGTTCCTCTGAAGATACACAAGGCTTTTATATCGGATTGAGCTATCGGGTGAATCTGCACTTTTAGTTTTTTCCATCCTTTTTAGGTCATAATCGACTTTATCGGTTGATTCTATCCATTGCCGAAAAAACCAACTTAAGTCCGCATCGGAGAATTGACCGCATACCATTTCAAAATCAGCAATTCGCGGGTGCTTAAATCGATATTTATAATAATATTCCCTCAAAGCGGCATCGAAAGCATCTGCTCCCATATAATCGCGTAAAGCATATAACACCAACGCCCCCTTATAATAATATGACAGATAGCCGAATTTATCCCGATAATGGAGATATGAAGGGGCATTTAGAGGCATTTCATTATCGGTAGATGCGGTAATGTAATAATAATACTTTGCTAATAGTTTTTCGGTTATTTTGGGCACAAGCGGGAAGCCTTTTGGGAGATTCAGCATATTATCCTCGTCGCCGTAAGTTTCCTCGAAATAACGCATTTCCGTAAAGGTGGCGAAACCCTCATCCAACCAAGCCTCATCCAACTCATTATTGGCAAGGACCCCATAAAACCATTGATGCGCTATTTCATGAACAACCTGCGCTTCGTGAAATCTTGTGAAAGGAAACGAATTACCGGAAATAAGAACCATTTGGGGATATTCCATTCCGGCGCCGCGGGAACCATCAACATCGACTATTTTCAGCGTTTTATACGGGTAATCGCCATACCATTCACCATAAAGACGCATTGCTTGAACCACCCATTTCTCCACATCTTCCCAAGCCTTAACATCTTTGGGTAAAATGTAAATCTCTATTTTCGTTTCATTGTCATCGATAGTCTTCACAATATAATCCTTGTCGGAAACCCAAGCAAAATCACAAACATCCTCCGCCCGAAAGCTAATCCGCATTCGGTTATCATCTATCGGCTTTTCGTCGAAGCGATCGCCAGTTGCCGCCACAACATAATCATTCGGCAAATCGATATCGATTTTGTAATCGCCGAAATCGGAATAAAATTCGCCCAAATAATGATAATCCCCCCTGTGCCACCCGACATCGTCATAGACACAGGCTTTGGGATACCATTGGGTAATCTCATAATGATTGCCATTATGCCCTAAACGGGAAAATATCTTGGGAATCTTTAGATCGAATTCCATACGCACAACCAAATCGGAATTGGGGGGTAATGGGGGATCAAGGGATACGGTCATCAATGTTCCTTCAACTTTATAACTATCAATCCCCGCCCCGTCAACTCCGATTATATCAATCCACCCCATATCCTTTTGTGAAGCGTAATAAAACCTGTCGTCGCCGGCGGCATAAGCTTCTTTCGCATAAGTGGTATGCTTATCGGCAAACGCATTGGGGTAGAGATGGAAATAAAGTTGTTTTAGCGTATCGGGGGAGTTGTTGAAATAATCGACCGTCTCCTTGCCCCTTAAATGGTGATTTTCGGTGTCAAGTTTTACTTCTATGGAATAATCGACCTTCTGCTGCCAACCATAAACAGGGGATGATATCAGCCCGTAAAAGACTATTATTGCAGAAACAGCCCCTAAAAGTTTTCCCAAAACCAAGTTGATTTTACCTCTTCGGCGTTCGATGGTATTTTAAGCTTGAACAAATTGTCCGGGAGTTCAATACCCCGTTTTTCGGATTTTATTTTTACATTCATAGTCAAATCCCTATTCCTATCGATGATAGTAATCCTTAAGGGGTTGTAAATTCCATCGGCCTCCACAAAATCCGCAAAACGAACATCGATTAAATCTAATTTATCTTTTTTGCTTTTTGGTTTTATGCGGATTCCAACTACATTTATCAACTCCGGGCGAACGGTAATCCTATTTATATACTTATCGTCATCCATTTCATAGAAGTAATATTCATCCACCATCCCGACATATTTTGTATTGCCGCGGGTAAAACCATAATTCCCAATAAACAAATCAAGCAAATCCTTCGCAGTCAAACCAAATCCCTCAATGGGAGATTCAATCAAAGCGACAGAAAAACTATTGTCCAAGGGGAAATAGATTTTAAGCGTATCATCGGCTATCAGCAGTTTAACAACATCCTTACCAAGCGTGGCTTCGAGCTGAAGGTAATAACTTCCAGCTTTATAGTATAAAGTCCCATTCAAGGAATGTTCGCCCTCCCGCCGAGTGGATATTTTTATCTTAAGCGCTTGGGCTACGGTTGTTATTTTCGATTTGTCATCGATAAGGTGGTTTAAAATATCTTGAGCGCTTCCTTTGTATGGGCGTTTTACGATTGGAGGTTTGGGACCGCAGGCGGCATAAAGGAATAACCCAAATAATGATAAAATAACGATTCGTCGCAGGGTTATCATATTCCCGCGAACAAATAGGAAAAGATTTTAATAAATGGCGTAAAAAAGATGCCAAAGATGTTGATGCCGCTGATAAAGCCGAGCATTATAATCCCCATCAATATCAACGACCCGTATTTCTCGTAAGAATATAGCCATTCCCGTGAGCTGTTCGGAAGCACCCCTTCAAGGATATGCGCCCCATCCAAAGGCGGAATTGGGATAAGATTAAAAACGGCGAGAATTATATTCAACTGCAAAGAAAAGACCACCATCTGAATAAGTATCCCGGCTACCGAGCTTTGCGCAACCGGTATATAGGCTAAACCCAGCAGCCGAATTATCATACCGAATACAAAAGCCGAAATCAAGTTGGAAGCCGGTCCCGCCAAAGAAATCCAAAGCTGGTCTTTGAGGGGATTTTTTAGATTATATGGATTTATCGGAACCGGCTTAGCCCAACCAAAACCGACGAAAAAAAGCATCAGTGTCCCGAAAACATCGAGGTGATGTATAGGATTCAAAGTCAATCTTCCGGCATTATAAGCGGTTGGATCACCTAACTTAAATGCCGCCAATCCATGTGAAAACTCATGGATTGTAATGGCGAATAAAAACGGGGGTATCATTATTATAAGCCGTTCAAGTGAGAACATACCGTTTTATCCTTTCCAGAGATGCAAAGTATTAGGAATAAAACCCCCGCATCATAGTAACATCCATAACCCGCTTAATGGCAAGCATAAAGGCGGCTATACGCATACTGACAGTATGCTCTTCGGCCATCTTCAATACATCGTTGAACGCTCTAACGATAACAGTTTCCAAACGATGATTTACCTCCTCCTCTTCCCAGAAATAACCCATCCTATCCTGCACCCATTCGAAATAACTGACTGTAACTCCACCCGCATTACAAAGGATATCCGGGACGATAAAAACGCCCTTTTTGTTTAATATCTTATCCGCATCCGGCGTGATAGGTCCATTCGCCCCTTCAGCTATTATTTTTGCGCGAATAGAGGGAGCATTATCCTCGCGGATTACATTCTCCAACGCCGCCGGTACCAGAATATCGCAATCCATAGATAATAGCTCTTCGTGAGAGATAGCTTCAGCTTCAGGAAAACCGACGATTTTTCCATTCTCTTTCACATAATCTATTAAATGAGGGATATATAATCCCTGCTCGTTATAGACCGCTCCGAAAACATCGCTTACCGCCACTATCTTACATCCCGCCCTATGCATAAGTTTTGCCGCCATAGAACCGACATTGCCAAAACCCTGAACCGCCACTGTCGCCCCTTCGAAGGGCAAATCTTTGTGCCTGGCGGCTTCACGGGCAGCTATCATCACTCCCCTACCCGTTGCTTCCACCCGTCCCCTCGACCCTCCTATTTCGATCGGTTTTCCGGTGACGGCGGCGGTAACGGTCTGGCGATGATGCATACTGAAAGTATCCATCATCCACGCCATGGTTTGGGGATTGGTGTTTACATCGGGGGCGGGGACATCCCTCTCAGGCCCAATTATATCCATAATTTCGGAAGTATATCTTCTGGTCAAATACTCCAATTCACGCTGAGACATCGTGGTCGGATCGCAAGCGATACCGCCTTTTGCCCCACCAAAGGGTATCCCCACTACTGCGCATTTCCAAGTCATCCAAGCAGCAAGCGCCATCACCTCATCAAGATTCACTTTTGGATGATATCGAACGCCGCCCTTAGCCGGACCGCGGTTTATCGAATGCTGAACCCTATAACCGGTGAATACTTCAATTTTTCCGTTATCCCGCCTGATGGGTAGCTTCACGATCAAACTTTTGCGCGGATGTTTCAATACCTCAAGCATATCCGCATCGATATTCAATTTCGAGGCCGCCTCATCGAATTGCTGCATAGCATTCTCGAAGACTGACAACGGAATATCATTACTTTTTAATTTAGCCATTTATCAATTCCCTCTTACTGACTTATTAAACTCTCACAATTTCGGTAATAATAACTTCAGCGCCAAAAGATGGCAACATTTACTTTTCCCGTCTGGAAAGAAACCTACTCCCTTTTATATAAAATCGCCAAGGCAGTTCGACACCCGCTCTTATCCCAATTCGGGGGGATATACCCATTTCAAATCCCCCACCGCTTTTCTCCGACGATACAAAGAAGTCCCTCTCGAAAAGCGAACGACCGTTATCGCCTTTATTAATCAAAAGCGCCTGAGTCAATTTGGCGGGACCGGAGCAAAGATTGTAAATATCATTCATTCCCCTGTTAATTTCCATCCATTTAACCCCCTCCAACGGTTCAAGGGCTCGGATTAAGACCGCCCCCGCCTTCCCCTCCTCTTCCGTAACGAAATTCAAGCAATAATGCATCCCATAAGTGAAATAAACATAAGCATATCCGGGAGGCCCAAACATAACCGCATTTCGCTTCGTTTTTCCTCGAAATGCATGGCAGGCGGGATCTCCATCCCCGATATATGCTTCAACCTCTACAATCCTGCCGGAAAGTCTTTCCCCTTCGACTTCTTTAACCAAGACCTTTCCCAATAATTCCTTAGCCACCGCCAATGTATTCCGATTGTAAAAAGATCGGGGAAGTATTGCTATGTCGGATTTTGTATCTATCTCTCTATTTTCCATTCGTATCCATTTCCAAGCGGGAAACTCCTTCTTAAAAGATAAGGACGGTTATAACTCATTTTGTCCTAACGAATAATCCCTTTCACTTTTACCGTCCGACAAAAAGATTGAATTGCTTTTCATTCCCAATTGTAGTTTCGGGACCGTGGCCGGGATAAACTATGGTGTCGTCGGGAAGGGTAAGAATTTTGGTTTTAATCGACTCCATAAGCTGATCAAAATCACCGTAAGGGAGGTCGGTCCTTCCCACCGAACCAAAAAATATGGTATCACCGGTAAAGACCACCCCATCACCATAAAGCGATATTCCGCCCGGAGTATGCCCCGGCGTATGCAGGACAGTCAATTCGGTTTCCCCGAACACTATCTTATCCCCATCCTCCAAAAATACATCCGCCGACTGCAAGGAAATAGGGTTTGGGGTCAGCGAAGATAAGTTTGCCTCAGGTATGCTTAGCATATCGGCGTCAGCCTTATGAATACAAACTTCGGCATCAAATATATTCTTGAGGTATTCAACCGCACCTATATGGTCGAGGTGTCCGTGGGTCAGGACGATTTTCTCAATTTTCAAATTGTTATCCTTAACTTTGGAAACTATAAAATCACCTTCGTCACCCGGATCTATAATTATTCCTTTATGGGTTTTCTCACATCCTACCAAATAGCAATTGGAATTGTACATCCCAACATCGAGTATGTCAATTATCATAATTAATCCTTTCCGATGGTTATTTTTTCACCTTCCGAATGAAAATAATTAAACACTGCGGAAGCAACATTTTTCGGTATTCCGGGACAGGTTATAATCTCCGAAAAAGGGGCTTCTTTAATCGCCTTGACCGAACCGAAATGAATCAATAAACGATACTTTCTAATTTCGCCTATACCCGAAATTTTATCCAACTCCGAAGCGATGGATTTTCTACCGCGAAGTTTTCGATGATATTCAATAGCGAAACGATGAGCTTCATCCCTGACCCTCTGTAAAAGTTGAAGCGCCGTTGATGAATGGGAAATGATTATCGATTCTCTCCTTTCGGGGACAAATATCTCATCAATCCGTTTCGCCAAAGAGATGGTAGGTATATTTAATTTCAGCGATCGAAGGACCTGAAGTGCCGAACCGAGCTGCCCCTTGCCACCGTCGATAAGGATTAAATCAGGAAGTTCCTCGATACCATCAACCGTTCTCCGAAGGTATCGCCCGACAACTTCCGACATCATAGCAAAATCATCCTGCCTCTCTACCGATTTAATCTTGAAACGCCTATAATTCCCTTTTTTAGGTTTCCCGTCTTTGAAAAAGACCATCGATCCGACAGCTTCGGATTCACCGAAATTGGAAATATCAAAAGCGGAGATTTTTCGGGGGGGGGATTTGAGATTTAAAATTTTCTGCAATTCAAATATAGAATGAGGTATTTTCTTTTTGGAAGATTGCTTTTGGAGAAGTAATTCATCCAACAGCAACATTGCGTTGGATTCCGCTAAATTCAGAAGATTCACTTTCGATCCCTTTTGCGGGGAGATTATTTCGACTTTATGCCCTGCGTTTTCCTTGAGCCAATCCTCAATCAATTCCCTATCCGCGATTTCACCACCGATTAAAATTTCCGAAGGATAAACGGCTACATTCCTGTAATAATTCAGGATAAAATTCTTTATGAACTCGCCCGAGGGTTCATTACCAAGCCTATAATAATAATGCTGCCTTCCCAAAAGTATTCCGTCCCTAACCTGTAAAACGGAGAAACAACCGTCATTCCCAACTTCGGCGGAACCGATATAATCCCTATCGACACGGTCAGTATTAACCATCTTTTGTTTTTGGATAACTTTCTCAATGCCTTTGATTTGATCACGGCATCTGGCGGCGGATTCGAATTTTAATTCGGCGGAATAAGATTTCATCTGCCTTTTTATGCTTTGCACAACTTCCCTTGTTTTACCACAGAGGAATTTAATGATATTATCTATCATCAGCATATATTCCGCTTTCGATATACCGCCTACGCAAGGAGCAAAGCATCTACCGATCTGAAAATTCAAACAGGGATTCTCGGCGGCATTTTCACCCGGAAAAACCTTACAGCTCCTAATCGGGAAGATGTCATTAAGCAATTTTACCGTAGCTCTCATCTTTTTTACATCTGTATAAGGTCCGAAATATTTTGATCCATCCTTTTCGAGACGACGGGTTATTAATACACGGGGAAAGTCCTCATCAAGGGTTATTTTGATATATGGGTATTTTTTGTCATCCTTAAGATCTACATTATAACGGGGTTTGTATTCCTTGATGAGATTAGCCTCCAAAAGCAAAGCCTCGATCTCGCTGTCGGTCAAAAGGACTTCGAAATCGGCTATCTTTGACACTAATGCTTCGGTTTTGGGGTCGATATGACGGCCCCTCCGAAAATAGCTTCTTATCCGATTCCTGAGGGATTTAGCTTTTCCGACATAAATAACCTTACCCGATCGATTCTTCATAAGATAAACACCCGAACCTTTAGGAAGGTTATTTAGTTTTGTATTTAGGGCTTGCGAATCTTTCATAAGCGATTACGGACAATTTCCCATATGATATATATCATATATTTAATTTATCAATATCTATTCTCTTATAAACCTATTAAAATACTAAAATTCCCATAAGGGAAAAAGGAGATTTTCGCTTGCGATTTACCGGCATTAATTTATATTCTGCGTTATAATGAAGCATATAATAAATCGTATCTACTCGCTATTCAAGCAAAACATCTTCACGGCAATAGTTGTAGGTCTGATAGGGGGAGCACTGGCGGGTTCTATAGAGGCCATAATTAAATCTATGTCGTTTGACTATCCGAGTGTTCCTTTAATTACGCTTTCCCTATATTACTACGGTATGGCGGGAGCGCTTATTTCCATCATCTATTTAATAAGCCTTTCAGCCATAATGGGACTCGTTTCTCACCAAAACCGTATAAAAAAGGGATTAGATTACACATTATTCGCTGCTTCCGCTTCTTATCTGGAGGCTATGTTAATATTAAACTTATTACTTCGCCAATGGTTTAAATTACCGCTTTTTTCTCCTGCTTATATAATCGTTTTTTCCTTATCCACATTTTTGTTTTTCCTTTTTTGTGTCTTATGTATGTTTCTATTGAAACGGACTGCAACAATATTAAAATTAAGATTTCGAACATTCGCGATACTAATTTATTTTTTATCTTTATTAATTTTCACACCCATCACGCTTTTATATCACCTACAGGGAAATAAGATAAGCCCTTATAATACCAAATTATCTTCTAAAATAAGTGATAAGCCTTATGTAATTCTTATAATAGAGGATGCTCTCCGTCAAGATTGGTTATCTTGCTACGAATATGATATCAATACGCCAAACTTCCAAAAGTTGGCCGACGATGGTATAACATTTACAAATGCTTTCAGCCAATGCAGTTGGACCAAACCATCGATAGCGAGCATCTTTACTTCGCTTTATCCTTCGGAACACAAGGTCGTCGATTACTACACCAAAATAAACCCAAACATAGAAACTTTGGCGTCGGTCTTAGGCGATATCGGTTATTATACCATAGGTTTGCACAATAATGTTTTAATCACAAAAACGGGAAACTTCCAACTTGGTTTCAATTATTATCGATACTTAATCCCTCCGCCCATATATCCATATTTAGCCGGTGCGCCTTCATTAAATGTATTCACGATGGTGGATAAGGTTATTCGAGCCTTAAGCCCAAAGTCAAAAATAAAAGATTTCTTTTACGAGGATGGGGTAGAAACATCGAAAATAGCGTTGAACTGGATATCAAAAAATCGCGACAAGAAGTTTTTTATGTTCCTTCACTATATGGAGCCGCATGAGCCATATTTTACATACCCTTATACCGGTGATTTCGTAAGCATCCCAAATAACTATAATGATAAAATACTAAAAAAATGTTCAGACGCATACAAAGGAGAGATAAGATATGCCGATAAGTCGTTGGGCGTTTTATTCGATTATCTCAAAGAGGAGGGGATATACGATAGCACCCTTATTGTTCTAACGGCGGATCACGGGGAAGCGTTTTATGATCACAAGAATTGGGGGCATGGACAAAGTTTATATGATGAACTTATTCACATACCATTGATAATTAAATTGCCTTTTTCCCAAAGGAAAGGAAGCATCGATTCTTCATTGGCCCAAAATATAGATATCGCCCCCACTATAATAAATTATATTGGTGGCAAAACCCCCGACAACTGGGAAGGAAGAGATCTCTTTTCGCAAAAAAAAATTAAGTGGAGTATTGCGGAATTGACTTATAATGGTTTATATTGGTATAGTATGCACAGCATAAAAGATAAGTTATATATGGCTATGAAGGACGATAATTCAATCGCCTTCTTGCAATACTATAATATTGCAAATGACCCGGGAGAAACGATTAATTTGGCGCAGGATGCTGAATATTCGGGGGAAATCTCAAGATTGGTAAAAGAATTAATAAATAAAGAAAAATATTTTTCGGGAAGGTCCGCTAATCCTCTTAGAGTTAAATTAGATGAAAAAACTCTTAAGAGGCTAAAAGAATTGGGGTATATCAATTAATTCAAAGATGGATAATGTTGTATTAAGGAGAGTGGAAAATGAAAAGATTCGTTCCGGTAATAATAGCTATTACTTTACTCGCAACTGCAATTATCTTTTTCGCGGGGACGGGGGTAAAAGATAATGGATTAAGGTTTGGATTAAAAGAATTAGGCCCGGAATTAACTCAAAAGCAATATGTGGGAGCAAGCTATTATTATCTGCCAGTTGTAAAACACCCCCTTTCTAAAAGCGAACTCGACGAAGCCGGAATACAAATAATGCGTTGTTATGCAAATTGGGGGGAAATTGAGAAAAATGGCGTCGAACGGTTTAGAAAAGATATGCTTGAGTTCCTTTGTCCCGAAGGCGTAGTATGTATAGTGGGGATTAGGTCATATAATCCAAATAAGATGAAAGAAATAGAAAGTCCTAGTAAAGCAATTAATAAAAAGCTTGATAGAGCTCCCAGAAACTGGAAGGAATGGGAGGATTTTTGTTATAAGACGGCAATGGCTCTCAAGGACAAATATTGGTTTTGGATTATAAATAATGAGCCGTGGCATCATTTTAGGGGAGAACCTGAAGATTGGGCAAAAACTGTGGCCGTAGCGGCTAAAGCAATTAAACGGGCGGACCCGAATGCATTGGTCTTTGCAGGTGGATTGAATTTCGATTCCGATGCCTACCCCAATTTCAGCAACTATCATATGAGATTAATCAATTATTTGGCCCCTATCGGCGGAAAGCCCAAGATAGATGGATTTATGATACATATCTATATGAATTTCCAAGAAAAATATCCCACGGATAAAGCATTCGACGATTTTGTTCGCGAACATCTATATGAATTCTTTAAAAAGAGGAATTGTTTATGGGGTGTTGATGAGGTTAATGCACCTTGGAGAATAACAAAGGATATACGAGGGGAGCTAAGACAACAATTAAAAGAGAAATTTCTATCCGGTGCATCACTATCATCCCTGAAGAAAATTACTCTTAAGTATCTTCGGAAACATAACCCAAATTCATTAATACTCCCGGAAAATAGGGGAAATTTGGAAAAGGCAAAGGTCCACTACTTAGACCTTATTTTTCATACCTGTCTGAAATACAAAGCGAAAGCAGTTCTATGGTTCGCATTAAACACATATTACGATAAGGTTCCTGAAATCTGGACTAAGACCTATCCTAATGGTCGTTCCAAAGGAATAATTGCCCGGGATATGCAGGTTTTCCAACGGTTTATGACTTCCCACTTAAATTTCCTCTGGGTCGATGGTAAGCTTACTCCTGCGGGCAAAGAATTAAAAGTAATTGCCGATAGTCTCTCCCAAGCGCAAGCAAACCTTCCAAAAACATATAGATGAACCTGATTATAGTTGCAATTAAGCGTTGAATATTGTTTAATTAGGGTATGCGGATATTTATCGCTGTTGACATACCTGACGAAGCCAAAATGAAATTGGATGCTGTTATTGTCAAGCTTAAAAACCTCGGAGGGCGAGTAAGCTGGGTAAAAGCTAAAAATTTGCATCTAACGGTTAAATTTATCGGTGAGTATCCTGCGGAAGGGTTGGTATCGCTTTATGACACATTAGCAAATGCTCTGAATGGTTTCCCCTCCGGAGTTATTTCATTGGCCGATTTAGGAGGATTCCCCAATCTCTACAAACCGAGAGTATTATGGGTGGGAGTTTGTGAAGGCGACGACTGGTTCGTTGAATTAGTAAAAAGAGTAGAGGATGGTTGTAGCAAATTAAAAATACCGAAGGAGCGAAAAAAAACAATCCCCCATTTAACTATCGGCAGAGTAAGAGATTTACGGGGAGCAGACAAAATGTTGGAAATATTATCAAATACGGAATTCAAATACCAACCCTTCGATGTCGGAAGCATAACAATTTATAAAAGTATTTTAACCCCCCGAGGCGCCGAATATACGGCGCTGAAAAAAGTAATTTTAAATGGCGGGAGACAATAATATTCTCCCGCAATTCCAACAATAAATTTGGAAATATCCGAAAAAATGATAAATTATGGAGGTTGTGATGGTTGAGATCTCAAAAGAAAAAAGGAAAGCCATTGATTCGGCTTTGGCACAAATAGAAAAACAATTTGGTAAAGGTTCAATTATGAGGCTTGGTTCGGATGGGGTCGCAGTCGGCGTGGAAATAATCCCTACCGGCTCAATAGGTTTAGATGCTGCGTTGGGAGTCGGCGGAGTTCCTCGCGGCAGGGTGGTCGAAATATTCGGACCGGAATCTTCGGGGAAGACAACTTTAGCCCTTCATATGATAGCCGAGGCACAAAAATCGGGAGGCATAGCTGCTTTCATAGATGCGGAACACGCTCTCGATCCCATATATTCCAAACAGTTGGGAGTCGATATAGACAACCTATTAATATCCCAACCGGACACTGGAGAGCAAGCATTGGAGATTGCGGAGACTTTAGTCCGAAGCAATGCCATCGACATAATTGTAATAGATTCGGTTGCGGCTTTGGTACCAAGGGCTGAGATCGAAGGGGATATGGGAGATTCTCATATGGGACTTCAGGCCCGTCTTATGTCCCAAGCATTACGGAAACTAACCGGCGCCGTTTCCAAGTCAAAGACCTGCCTTTTGTTCATCAATCAAATCAGGATGAAAATCGGCGTTATGTTCGGCAGTCCCGAAACCACCACCGGAGGCAAAGCATTAAAATTCTATTCCACGATAAGACTTGATATCCGCAAAATAGCCACTATAAAAGAATCGGGAGAAATAATAGGCTCCCGCACGCGAGTTAAGGTGGTGAAAAACAAATTGGCTCCCCCTTTCAAAAACGCCGAATTCGATATCATATATGGAAAGGGCATTAATTTATTAGGGGAAATCGTGGATTTAGGCATCGAAAGTGGATTAATAGAAAGAACTGGAGCTTGGTACTCATATGGCGACCTCAAAATCGGACACGGCAGAGCCAATGCAATAAAATTTCTCGAGGAAAACCCCGACACATCGGTGGAACTATATGAACTTATCCGCAAGGCCAAAGGAATAAACAAAATAGAATCATCCGGGGAAGAGACGAAAGTTAAGGAATAGCTTTGTCTTCTGTTAAAATAGATTCTATAACCAAATCGGGAGGAAGGGGGGTAAGCAGCCTCTATTATATCCTTAGGCTATCCGACGGGACATCATTAAAGTTATCCTCAGAAATAATATCGCAGGAATCAATACATATTGGGCAAATACTAAACGAAACCGAAAGAAATAAAATTCTTTATCTCCAAACAGTTTGGACGGTTAGGGAAAAGGCCCTTCAACTCCTTTCCAGAAGGGCGCACTCACGGGGTGAAATTGAGAATAAATTAAAACTTAGAGGGTTTCCAAGGGAGATAATCCTTAGTGTAATCGATAATTTGGAAGTTGAGGGTTATCTTAATGACAACGAATTTGCGTTGCTGTTTGTAAGATCCCGCCTATTGCTGAAGCCCTCCGGCAGGAGATTGATGGCTTATGAACTTTCCAAAAGGAAAGTTGCGCCCAGAATAATTCAGGAAGTCCTCGATAAAGTTTATTACAACTTGGACGAATCCCAATTGGCATATCAATTATTAAAAAAGAGGGCCGAAACATATACCCGTTTCGGAGGAAAAGAATTAAAAGACAAAGTCTTCCGCTACTTGAAAAGCCGTGGGTTCAATTATGAGCATATAAAAGAAGCTCTGAAAATGTATTGCGCAGAATTCCCCTGTGATAATATAGAATAGAATTATTTATGTTGAATAACTTTATCTCTTTTTTCGCTACCCTTTAGTCTTATCTTATAGGGGACAGTCAATAACCTATGATCCGAATAGTTGGTTTTTATGATTATCTTGCCTTCGGTAAGCTTTTTCGATGGGAATTCCTTCAGGGTAGCGGATAATAGATATTTTTCGCCTTCCGGTTTAGGTATCAATTTCAAAATAAGGTTATTATCCTCATCTCGGTAGTCCAATATCTTCAACACTTTGTTACGGTTATAATTCCTAATGGCCAGTTGTTTGTTTTTGCTAAATTGAAATTTGGCACTGTCTTGAACAATGAAATTCAATATTTTCGGCATTACATCGACATCAGATACGATTCTCCCACTTATGCGCAATGTTGCCATAAGGGTATCTTTCGTGTTGGAAGTGGCTATTATTCTCTCGTGAAACCTTCCCGTAGGCATATTCGGGGGTATTGTTATATCCAAACCATAACGATATATCCCGCTTGAATCCGAAAAACCAAGTTTCTTCATTTTTATCAAGGGCGAGGAGATTGTAATATCGGATATCTTTGTTTTCTTTTTATCTTTGACAACAAGATAAACCCTTTTAGTAGCTGATTCTCCTTCTTTTAGATTTCCAAAATTCAGACTGTAAATTTCAAAATCGAACTTCGGTAGTACATAAGCATAGATATGTAATACGGAGACCTTATCTCCCTGGTCATTGGTTGTTACTCTGATAGATTTCTTTTGATAACCTTTTTTCTTCCCAGTGCTCAGGGTTACCTTAATTTCACCTTCCCCACCCGGGGGAATATCCTGTTTTGTTAAAACAGCAGCTGTACATCCTCACGAACCTTTGGCCCGAAGAAGTTTTAGAGGCCCATTTCCTATATTACGGATAACGAAATCGTGCGTATAGCTCGATTCTTGCTTAACAATACCGAAATCGAACGAATCACTTGGAATAAAGACTTTGGGGGAGGCTTTCGTTGTATCGTATGGAATTGGATGGATTTTATTAATTTTAACGGAGCGGTTGCTTACATCCCTATTCTTCCGATCCAAATTTTTCCCACCCTCATCTTCCAATCCAAAAGTTAACCCTATCGAGAGAATTAAAAACGCAATTATCGGAATCAACACATTTCTGAGAAGAGATAGGTTTGTCTTTTTCATTTAAGTTTATTCCTTATACCAATCTTAATACTGACTTATTATATATGATAATATATCAGAAGTTTTAACAATTAAGTTTATTAAACAATCTATATTATATCCACTCACAAATCTATTATAATTTTAATTTATAATGGAAATTATCATAAATCATTCCAAAAGGAAATCACATTTATATTTTATACGCCGATAATTATTATAAGGTCCTGCCCTAAAAACATAAAAGGATAGAGGCAAAAATATTTTAATTTCTTCGGTAAAATGACGAAAAATCATAATAGAGGAACTTTTAAATCCGCAAAATTGCTAAATCTCATGGAGGAATCTTGTTAGCATTAGTTGGATTTGTTGTTGTTTTAGGTGCGGTGCTCGGGGGTTTTCTTTTTGAAGGTGGACACCTATTGGTTTTACTCCAACCGGGGGAGTTTTTAATTTTGGGTGGTTGCGCTATTGGGACCCTGTTGGTGAGCGCCCCTCCGAAGGTCCTAAAAGAAATTATCAGCCAATTATTAGGCATCCTCGGCAAAGCCTATACGCGGGAATCGTTTAAGGATCTCCTTGTTATGCTGTTTGAGATTTTCGATGTAGCCCGTCGTGATGGCATAATAGCCCTCGAATCCCATGTGGAGAATCCCAATGATAGCTCCATTCTTACCAAATACCCGGATTTTTTGGCTGACCATCATGCGGTCGATTTTTTCTCCGACACTATGAGGATGATCATCTCCGGCGGAATGACAGCGCAAGATTTAGAATCACTCATAGATGAGGATATGGAAACCCACCACGAGGAAGTCGGCGAAGCGCCAAAGATACTTTCCAAGGTAGGGGATGCTCTCCCCGGTTTCGGTATTGTAGCCGCCGTATTGGGAGTAGTGATAACGATGGGGGCTATCGGTGGACCGCCGGAGGAGATTGGAGAGAAAGTTGGAGCGGCATTGGTCGGAACTTTCTTGGGAATATTAATGTCTTATGGGTTTGTCCAACCGTTAGCCTCAAATTTAGAGGGGGCCAATATGGCTAAACAGAGATATTATATTTGTATGAAACAAGCCTTATTAGGTTTCTTTAAAGGAATGGCACCGTCGATATCGGTTGAATTGGGACGCCGCACCATATACAGCGATCTACGCCCTTCGTTCATTGACTTGGAACAGTCCTGCAGGACTGCAATTCGAGGCGACAAAGCATCAGCTCAGAAGGAGGCAGTGGGTGCCTGAGAATAAAGGCGATCAACAGCCGATTATTATCAAAAAAAAAGTTGCGCATGGGGGCCATCACGGCGGTGCTTGGAAGGTTGCTTATGCTGATTTCGTAACCGCCATGATGGCATTTTTCTTGGTAATGTGGATTGTAGCCCAAAGCGATAATGTTAAACAAGCTGTATCTGCTTATTTTAACGATCCGGTAGGGTTTAAAAAAACGCTTCAAGCAGCGGCGCTCAACGGAACCGGACCATCAATTCTCAAAAACGGGGTTTTACCGACCAATCGGAAACAGGCAGAAGAAGAAGTCCGACAAAAACTTATGAAAGCGGCTGAAGATATCAAGCGGAAATTAAATGAAATCCCCGGCTTCCAGTCAATAAAGGATAATGTAGAGCTGGAAATGACCACCGAAGGGTTGAAAATAGAACTGATCGAGTCGTCAGACTCGTTGCGCGCGAATTCGACTTTCTTCAGTTTGGGAGGCAAAGAACTCAGCCCAAGGGGAAAAGAGATATTAACCGCCATCACCCGCGAGTTGATAAAACTAAATAATAAAATAGTTATCGAAGGACATACGGATAGTAAAACTTATGTCAATAGAACAAACTATTCAAACTGGGAACTTTCCACCGACAGAGCCAACAGCACCCGCAGACTAATGCAAAAAGTTGGTTTACCAAGCGGAAGGATTGAAGCTGTAAGAGGATACGCCGATAATCGGCCTCGCTTTGCCAACAATCCTTACGATCCTCGAAACCGAAGGATTACCATTATTGTCCTGAACGATTTCTCCGAGCAAAGGTATAGGGAGCTCCGCGCCACCGAATGGCTTGCTAAAACAAAGGCCCCCAAATAAGATTAATTTAAATTATCGGCAATCGATTTGAGCTTGAACAATTGGCGGAATAAATCTATTGGATCGACCGGAATTTCATCGGATTCGTTTAATTCCTTCAACCTCCTTATAGGCAGATCGACAATCTTCTTCAAAAGAGATTGAGACAACCTTTCTAATTCATCCCATTGTTCCACAGGGATTTTGCGCTTACTTTCATCAAGCTCCTTCAAGCGGATGGATTCCATTTCTTCGAGTAGCTCTTTAATCAAAGGCTCGACCGCGGAGCTCTTTCGGTAAGCCATAAACTCATCGACGAATTTCTCAACCATAAGGGAAGCCTCGACAACAGCATTCTCTCGATTATCCCTGTTGTGCGAAATATGATATTTGATATCCTCGAGGTCCAAAAGCTTGACGCCTTCTATAATTCCCAACTTCGGGTCGATATCTCTGGGAACAGCCATATCGATAAAAACTATTTTCGAACCATTTCGCTTCCCCAACAAATCTGAGTAGTTTTTCGAATCTATTATATAACTATCCGAGCCGGTGGCAGAAATAACAACATCAACTTCCCCCAAAACAGAGCCTAAGCCGTCAAGTCCGATATAGTTAACCTTAAACCGATTTCCGAATTTTTCCGCTTTATAAACCGTTCGGTTAGCGATAGTAATGTCATTGATCCCCTTTTTGAGAAGTTGTTTTATCGCTATTTCTATCATAGGACCTATGCCGATACAGAGAACTTTTGGCTTATATGCAGGCTTAAATCCGCTCAAAAACATTTCCATCGCCGCCCCGCTTACCGATACCGATCCTTTCCCTATCTCAGTCTCCGTGCGTATCTTTTTCGCGGCTCGAAATGCAAAATGGAAGAGATTATGCAATATCTTCCCCGAACCCTTAACTGAACAGGAAGCTCTATATGCCTCCTTTACCTGCCCCAATATCTGCGTTTCTCCGATTACCATAGAATCCGCACCGGAGGAAACCTTAAATAAATGCCTCGCTACGGAGGAACCTTGATAAGTATAGAAGAATTTGCTTAATCCTCTTATATCGATATCGCCGTTACCATCGTAAAATTTCGCTACAATATCAAACACATCCGCGGAATTGTCCAGAACAAGATAAAATTCAATACGATTACAGGTGGTAATTACCGCTGCTTCGATAACCCCATCGATATTTAAACATTCCTTGACCGCTTGAGGGAGACGCGCCCTATTTATCTGAAGCCGTTCCCTTTCCTGCAATGAGGAACTTTTATAACTTATCCCGCAAAGCGAAAGCTTCATCCAATTCCTTCCTTCATCGCCCCCACAAAAGACATCCCTCCACCAAGAAAGGATGTCTGCTCGAAACCATAATCCTTCAACCGGCGAGCCACCTCATAACCGCGAACCCCTCGATGGCAAACTACAATCGGCTTTTTGCCCTTCAGATCGAGGGTTGACAACTTCGATACCAATACTGTCATCGGAATTTCCAATATCTCGATGCCTTCCGCTTCGATGGGATCACCTTTTCTCTCGCCCTCCTCACGGACATCAATTATTATATAACCATCAGTAATACTTCCAGCAGCGAGAAATTCCGGAGAAATTGCTTTTACCAAATCCTCTTCTTGATTCTTCGCAATACAACCCAAAACAAAAAGTGGGTCTAATGCCGAAGAGTACGGAGGCGAATAAGCCATCTCCAAATCAAATAGGTCATCTAAACAAGCCCTTCTATGCAAAAGCTGAGAGAAAATATCAACTCGCTTGACCACATCACCAGGACCAACCGCCTGTAAACCTAATAGCCTATAATTACCCTTTTCATAAACCATTTTAAGATAAATATATTTCCATTCGGGATAATATTCAGCTTTATCCGGAAATGAACCCCAAACACAACCGATATCCAATCCGTTTTCCTCGGCCGTTTTTTGGGTAATACCTGTGGCAGCGACATTGTAATCGAACACCTTAACCGCCAGTGTTCCAACTACACCCGAAAATTCATCCATCCTTCCGGCAATGTTATTAGCGATTAATCTACCATGTCTATTCGCTATGGAACCCAATGGCAAAAGCACTGGCTTGTCCAGGATTAGATTGTAATTTTCCACGCAATCGCCCGCGGCATAAATTAAAGGATCCGATGTTTGAAGATGGCAATCAACTTTTATCCCGCCAGTAATCCCGATTTCCAAATCCGCTGACTCCGCGAGTTCGATATTAGGCTTAAATCCCACAGCTACAATAGCTGCATCCCCTTCAGTGTAATTGTCCCCGAAAAATATTTTAAGTCTACCTTCTTTCTCCTCGAACCTATCCACAGAAGTCCCGCAAAACAGATCAACCCCATTACGAATCATTTCCGATTTAACCAACAATCCCATTTCCCTATCAAGGAAACGAGGCAGAACACATCCCTCACCCTCAACGACGCAGGATTTAATTCCCCATAAACTGGTAAAAGCCTCGCTGAGTTCACATCCAATAAATCCGGCTCCGACGATACAAATATTCTCCAATCTGCCAACCTCCGCCAATTTTCGGAAATAAGACGCATCGTCAGGCTTGGAGAATGTGCGAACCCTTTCGCTTTCGATTCCCGGTATATTCGGTTTAATGGGGCTTGCACCGGTAGCGAGAATCAATCTATCATAAGGCAGCTCCAAAGACAACCCCGTCTGCAAATTTGATAGATAGAGAACTTTGTTTTCACAATCTATCCTCTCCGCTCTGTAGGGGGTAAGGACATTAAGACGCTTTATGTTTTCAAAATAAGCTTTGTCTCTAATTAGCCCATAGGAGGTTTTGAATATCTCCGCAATATCGTTGATATCACCTGAAGCGTAATACGGCAATCCGCAAGCACCATAGGAGAGCTTTTCGCTGTCGTTAACCAAAGTGATATTGTCATTCGGTAAAAGCCTTTTAAGACGTGCCGCCGCCCGGGGACCGGCGGCAACTCCGCCGATTACGATTATTTCCACAGGAGTATCCTCTATCCTCGACCCAAACAATAAATTTCTACATCGCCGCCCGCCGTTTGACGGAAAGCGCTATTTTATAAAGTAATGTCAAAAGAAGCAATCCACTCGCATATACGCCAATGGAAATCATAATTTCGGGGAAAGTGGGCCAATAATTGGCCACTTCCCCCAGCGGATTCGGAATAAATCCCGTTATCACCATTCCCAAACCTTTGTCTATCCATATCGATAAGAAGACCATCGCGCAGGACAGTCCCAGGACATTTTCATTTTTGCGGGTACTCGGAATTATCAGCAATGCAAGGGAAATCACAGCTAATACGGAAGAAGCCCACATCCACGGAACCATCCTTGTATTCCCATTAAGCCCCACATATAGGAACTTGAAATGATTCATATCCTTCGGGATATGACTATAAAAAGTGGTGAATATTTCCATCAAAACGAGGAATACATTAATCGACATAGCATAAGTCACAATTACCGCTAACTTCTGAACAGGCTCCTTGCCCGGATCGAATTTCGCTACCTTTCGCAAAATAAACACGATTAAAATCAACAGAGCCGGTCCCGAGGCGAAAGCCGAGGCTAAAAACCTCGGCGCTAAAACAGCACTCATCCAAAAAGTTCTGGAGGCAAGTCCGGAATAAAGGAATGCTGTCACCGTATGGATACTTATCGCCCATGGAACGGATAACAGAATTATCGGTTTTATCCATCCCGGAGGAGCTATCCTTTTTCTTTCGGCATCCAAAGTAACCCAGCTTATAACAGCATTTATCAACAGATAACCGCTTAGCACGATTGTATCCCAGAACATCAACGAATGCGGAGTTGGGTATCTGAATACATTGATAATACGGAATGGTTGTCCCATATCGACAAAGATGAAAAGCATACAAACGCTGACCGCAGCAATCGCCACCAATTCGCCCAAGACCGTTATTTTTCCGAAAGCTTTGGTATTGTGCAAATAATACGGCAATACCAACATTACAGCCGAAGCTGCCACACCAACCATAAATGTGAATTGAGCAATATAAAATCCCCAGGAAACATCCCTGCCGAGGCCTGTTATTCCCAAGCCATAATGGAATTGTTTGAGGTAATACAATAAGGAGATAAAGATAACGACTAAAAGGGTAGCTATCCATCCCCAATATTTTTTATCGCCAACTAATGCATTCTCTAACATACAAACCTCATACCAAGTAATAGATTTGAGGGTTAGTGCCGAGTTCCGGTTTACGCCGTATGGCAAAACGATTTCTCAAAATCTCCCTGACTGCCGAATTAGAATCTTCGAGATCCCCAAAAACCATCGCCTTCGCCTCGCAAGCCTCCACACAGGCAGGCATCAATCCTTTGGCAAGCCTTTCAGCACAGAGATCGCATTTTTCGACTACACCTCTCATCCTCGTCGGGAACTCGGGATTAACATTTTTTATAAACGGCCTCGGGTCCCTCCAATTGAAACTCCGCGAACCATAAGGACAGGCAGCCATACAATAACGACATCCTATACAACGGTGATAATCCATCATCACAATTCCATCATCGCGCTTCCAAGTAGATTGGGTCGGACAAACCTTGACGCAGGGGGGATTATCGCAATGATTACAGAAGACAGGGACTTTGTTAAGCTTTAGGTCTTCGGGTACAAACTCCAGTTCCTGCTCCTCAAACTCCTCAAAAGCATTTTCGAAGGATTCCTTCCAAATCCACTTTACCTCATCCTTCGGGTTTCCGAAATCGGGGACATTATGAATACTATGGCAAGCGTCAATACATTTGGTGCAATCCCCCCGTTCGGCACATTTCTTCAAGTCGATAACCATCGCCCACCGCTTGGCAGTTAAGGCATTCGGAAGCTGGCTTATAGAGGCTACATCTTCTTTGCTAACGGCGTTGGCAATAGGCCTCCCGGCTGCCGCACCCAAGGCGGTGATACCGGCTATCTTTATAAATCCTCTCCTATCTATTCCCATAGTTATTTCTCCTTAGGCTCTATATGGCATTCCCAACAATATGGATTCACATCCGCGAAGTTGTGGCATTCATCACAGAATTCCTTTTTGTTGGAATGACATTTCATACAGGTATTGGAAAGGCTCAATTCATAAATCTTGCCGTTTATTTCCCCATATCTCCTTTGATGACGAACCACTTCATCCCGCCATTCATCCAGAAGGCGCATATGAGAAGTGCGCATATAGTTTGCGGGCGCTACGCATTCGGTCTGCCCGGGTAATATTTTGGGATTGGGCTTATATTTTGAGGTACCTGTTGCGATATTAAACCAAACGGGCAAGGTTATCAATAATAAAAATATAATCAATCCCAGAATGATTTTGCCTCCGTTATACATTCTCTTTTCCCTCCTTCGGTTGAGCTTCAGGTGGGCCGATAAACCGATTGCCGCGGAAATCGGTGTCCCGTTTCTCGCCCTCCATAACCAGAGCATTCCCTACCAATTCATGGATAGCACCTACTTCCACCCCCGGCACCCAGTAATCCATCAAAGCGGGAAGCGTCGCCTTGTCGATGGCGCAAATACAGGTTAAGAGATTAACATCGTGTTTATCATGGACATATTTCACGGCATTGGCTCTCGGGAATCCTCCACGAAGCCTCATCTCCAAATTCTCATCGGTTCCCAATCCCGCACCACTACCGCAACAGAATGTTTTTTCGCGAATCGTATCTTCCGGCATCTCATAAAAATTGTTGCAGACACTCCTTAGGATATAACGGGGTTCTTCCAAAAGCCCCATTCCCCTCGCCGGGTTACAGGAATCGTGAAAAGTAACCCGCCAATGATTATTCCTGTTCGGGTCCAATTTTATCTTGTTATGGTAAATTAAATCCGAGGTGAATTCACATATATGAACCATTTTGGTGGATTTAGCATTCTCGAATTTGGTTCCGGTAATCGGCGAAATCGGCTCCTCAAGGAAATCGGCAGGCCCGTTCATCGTATCCATATATTGATGGACAACCCTCCACATATGGCCACACTCTCCACCCAATAACCATTTCACCTTCAACCTCTTCGCTTCGGCATACATCTTGGCATTCAATCTCTTCGCCATATCGTGAGAATGGAATAGACCAAAATTGCCGCCCTCGGATGCGTAAGTGCTGAATGTATAATCCAATCCTATTTCGTGGAATAGCGCCAAATATCCCAAGAATCCGAAATAATGGGGATTGGCAAAGTAATCAGCGGAAGGAACTATGAACAATATCTCCGCCCCTTTTTTATTGATTGGGGCTTCGATTTTAAGACCCGTCAGGTCATATAAATCATCAAGGGCAAATTCAATACTATCCTTAAAACCATGAGGCTGTATTCCGAGATGGTTTCCCGTGCGATAACAGTTCGCCAGCGGGGTGGTTATCCAGTCGATAGTGCAACCTATTAAACTCAAAAGCTCCCGCGCCATCATAGTTATCTCGGCAGTATCTATCCCGTAGGGGCAAAAGACCGAGCAACGACGGCACTCGGTACATTGATAGAAATAATAAAACCACTCCTTCAATACATCAACCGTAAGCTCCCTGCCACCCGCCAATTTCCCCAACACTCTACCGAAAGCGGTGAAATCGTTCCGATAAACCGACCGCAAAAGCTCCGCCCTCAAAACCGGCATATTCTTTGGGTCACCGGAGCCCAAAAAAAAATGACATTTATCGGCGCAGGCTCCACAACGGACACAAATATCCATAAAAATTTTGAACGAGCGGAATTTGGCCAACCTTTCCTTAAAACCTTTCAATACTATTTTCTGCCAATCCTTCGGCAATTTCCAATCTTCCTGATCGGGCTGCCATTTCCTCGGATTGGGAAGCCCCAAATATTCCAAACCGGAAGGGGTGGAAGCATAATTGTATCTACCCCTTACAAATTCAACTTTCGGATCGAACCAGTCCTTCTTTGGCGGGGTATAATTTATTCCGTCAGCCAATTCCTCTGGTTTTGCTATTTTATCTTTAGCCATTATTCTTCCTTCTCCAATGGTAATCCGGCGTTCTTCATAACTTCGCGGAATTCATCCTCATATTCCTCGTATGTATGCACCTCAACTTTCGGGTTCCAAGGATTGATATGTCTGCGCTTTCGATTATCATTAGCCATATTTCTTGTGGGGCTTAAGAAAATTCCTCCCATATGCATCAGTTTGCTGAAAGGAAAATAAGCGATTAGCGAGGAAACAAGGAATATATGTATAAAAAACATAAGGCTCAAATTATCGGGGATAACCGGATGGAAACCCGCAAGTCCCATTCCCAATTCCTTAACCGCCACAATATCGATACGCGTAAAATAACGCATCGTTGTCCCGCTTAAAGCTATACAAAGTAGTAGAAAAAGCGGGAAATAATCTGCGGCAAGGGAGATATATTTCAATTGAGGCGAGAGGAATCTTCTTAAAAGAAGATAGGTTAAGGCTATAAGGATAACCAAATCGGTTATATATAGAATAGGGAGTCCGATCTGGAAAAAACTATCCAATCCACTCACAATTTCAATAAACTTCGATGTCGGACCGATAAAAAACCTAAAATGCCTGATAAGTATCACCAGAAAGGAATAATGAAAACATATAGCCCCCAACCAAAGCAATATCCCGGATCCATAAACTAATTTCGGTCCCGGCTTCAATTGTGCTTTGGAATTACGAAAAAGCGAACGGAAAAACAAAACCTCAGAGGACATCCGCATAGCCGTCCAAAAGGAATTTGGCGGAGCTTCGAGTTTACTATTTTTAATCCACGGGAGGGACTTCTGCTGACCGCAGGTAGTAGTAATTTTAAATGGGACAGGCACCTTCGCCCATAACAAAATCCGATAAATAATCCCTATGATGAATAAGCCAAAAGCCGCATAAGGTATTATCACCCCAAAAAGATACCGCCATCCAAGTCCGCCGACCCCAACTATCGGAATTAAAATTAAAACTGTAATCGCAAGGAGTGAATAAAAAATGCTCATTTTATCCTTACTCCATTCTTGTTAAAATAATCACAAATACACAAATTAAAAACCCCTTTTACTCCTTCGCCCGCCGCGGCATATTAATTCTATCCATCATCACCAATTCAGCCTTCCGCCTAATTTCCCGCACCCTGATGTCGAAAATCCTCTCTCGGCTGTCCGCATACGAATCGAAAGCCTGCAAAGCTAATTTGTCTATTCTCGACTCGAAAGCCAACCAATCGGCAAGCATCCCTTCCTCCTTAAGATCTCCCCTCAACTGTTCAAGAGCAGCGGATTTCAGCATAAAAACAAATGCGACCGCTTCCGAAGCGGTAAATTCCTGAACCGAGCGAATTTTGATGATGCTATCGAGAGAAGTAAATATCTTCCCACTATCCATATCCCCCAAAAGCTCATCGTAAAGTTTTTCTATCTCCATCGATATGGTAGAACCCACAGGATTTCCAAACCTATTCTTGACATTTTTCAAATATTTGGAGGAATCATAAGGGTATGTATCGACAATAAGATCAAACCACTTCTTTAGGATATTGGATTTATGGGCGGCAAGCCTTTCTTTCAACCTTATCAAAACATCTCCATACAAAACGATCGGGTACAGCAAGTCTAATCGGGGTTTCAGGTCAAAAACCAATAACCCCGATTAGCGGAAATATAAGCTTAGACACACCCGGTAGGCTTAGGTAAACCTGCGACTTTACATCCGCCCTTTGCCGGACCGGAAGGATAAAGCTCGTAGATTTGCTTTAATGTAAATCCCGTCTGCTTACAGAGCTTACGAATCATCGGGGCAATGCCGAATTCCAAGTAGTAATCCCGCAAATAATTTGCCACCTTCCAATGATCCTCGGTCATCTCCTCCACGCCTTCCGTTTTAGCCAATTCAATTGCTAATTCTTTGTTCCATTCCTCCGGGTTTTGGATGAATCCATCCTCATCAACTTCCACTTTTTTACCGTCATCATATTCAAACCATGGCATAAGATACCTCTTTTTTAGTTATTTTAATTATTACTATCCTATATTCAAGTTAATACTATCTCTCCCAACGCCACGATATTTCCTGTGGCGGGATCATACATTTCTATATAGCCACAGGGACATTGCTCGGCACATTTCTTGCACCCAATACAAAGCTCAAGTTTAAATTTATATTCGCCGAAAGGCACCATCGGTTTTTCTATGGCACTCTCCTGACAATAACTCCAGCAAGTACCGCAATCGAAACAAGCTCCACAACTCATACACCTTTTAGCTTCTTGATTTGCCTGTTCGGGTGTAAAAGTCTGCCTTATTTCCACATCGCCGCCGTCCGCCCACCTCGCTTCAACCGGTAAATTAGTTGGGTTGGTCCGCTCTATAGTGTCATAATAAGAGAGGACCATCCTATCCGATTTAATTAATGGAAGTTTTTCTTTAGGCGGAGGCGTTATACCCCGAAGTTTGTTGTGAATTGCTTCGGCTGCGATCCGACCGTGCCCGACAGCATCAGTCACCAGCGAGAGCTTCAATACATCCCCGCCGGCATAAACATTGTCCTCTTTAGTCGAAAAATCCTCATTGACTTTAATCCAATCGTTGCCTTCGCGAAGATTATCCATTCCCTCGAAATCAGGTTCTTGGCTGATTGCAGCGATTATGGCTGTGCAGGGTATTTCGAACTCCGAACCTTCGATCGGAACAGGCCTGCGCCGCCCGGATTCATCCGGTTCTCCCAGCTCCATCCTCAAGCACTCCATTTTAATCGCTTTGTCTCCCTCTTTTATTATACGCACTGGAGCGGCGAGATATTGAATATCGATATTCTCCTCCAACGCTTCCTCTATCTCGCTTTCGATGGCCGGCATCTCATTACGGGTTCGACGGTAAAGGATTGTTACTTCCGCCCCAAGCCTTTTGCTTACTCTGGCGGCATCGATAGCGGTATCCCCACCACCGATAACAATTAACCTATCTCCTACCTCAACCTTCTCCCCGGAATTAGCCCTATGCAAAAATTCGGTGCCGGTATAGACATTCGATGCATCTTCTCCTTCAACTCTCAATAATCTTCCTTTATGCGCACCGATACCCACAAAAATCGCATCATACTCCTTTTTAATCTCATCGAGGGGGATATCCTTTCCAATATGAGTATCAAGCTTCAGTTCCACATTGAGGTCTGTAATCAGCCGATTGATTTCCGCATCAATTATTTTCCGCGGCAATCTATATGGAGGAATACCATAACGAAGCATACCTCCAGCTTCAGAAAAAGATTCGAATATGGTTACCGAATAACCCCGACGGGCTAACTGATAAGCACAGGAAAGCCCCGCCGGTCCGGAACCGATAACCGCTATCTTCTCATCGAAAGTCTCCTGACTGATCTTTTTCAGCTTATACCCTTTCTCCAAAGCGTTATCGCCGATAAACCGCTCCAAACTGTTAATCCCAACACCCGACCCTTCCTTCGCATTTCTATTACACTCCGTTTCGCAGGGATGCGGGCAAACCCTTCCCACGCAAGCCGGAATAGGGCTTTTGTCCACATAGATTTCCCACGCCCGCTTATAAGCTTCCTCATAGGTAATCTCCGCTTTCTCAGCTAAACCTATCGTGGTTATAAACTCACGGATATCTATCTTACTCGGACAATTGTGAATACAGGGAGGCTCCTTTAACACATGCATAGGCCTATAAGGGGAAGATCCCCCCGTAGCTTTACCCCCGAAACCCCTGAGAGTACCTAATTTTCTTTTCTTCTTTTTCTTTTTTAATGCTGCCATATTCTCTCCTGTGCAATCCATTGGAGACATATATCATTAGGATTTGTTCTCCACCAACTTTCCATTATCACATCATCAATATATAAGACTATATGTATCCAAGCGTTTATGCCCAATTAATATCATTTATGCGTAAGGATATAAACCTCGTTTTATATCCTCCAACCATTCAAGGATATGATCGTGCTTTTGCTCATCAGCCAATAAATACCTTATAAAATAACGGTGTAAGAGGGTGTTGCTATTTTTACGGGCTTCGTCCGCTAATTTTATGGTATCTTTTTCCAGCTCGATATGATTTTCGACTTTATCCCAAATTTCGCCCAATTCTTCCGGCGTCAGTCGGAATGCTTGTTTCTCCAAACTATCAATAATCAACTGCTGAACGCGGCGATGCATAGCGGAATCCTGACGGATGATATCCATAATCTGTTTTATTATCGGATTGTCTGTCGACTGAGCGATTTCCGTGGTAGATTTTACCGATTCATCCTCAATCGCCTGCCATTTCTTCATAATCTTTACCAGGTTTTCCTGCATTTCCTTTTGAGTAGCCATCCTAAACTCCCATTTTCTTATATTTCTCTTCAAACTTACTTTTCTTAATCGTATCCCTTCCAAATCTTTTTTTTTCACGGTGGAATCGATCGGCGGCCTTGATAAACCCATCCATCCATCCGCTCGCACCCAAAGCATGCAGATGCGTATATAAAGCCAGCACATTCCGTTTTATTATCCCATCCCTACCATCAAAACAACCTGTCCCTTTTTCAACCTTAAAGATGGTCGTACATTTATCATTCCCTTCAACCACAGTTGTATAATGAAATTCGTGTCCGCGCAGTTCAGCGCCCTTTTGGAAATAAGGATTTTCTCCGTCCGTTAACAAACGGGAATAACCATGCCCCTTCGGTTTGGAGAACATTTTAACTTTAATCGGAAGCACACCCGCCATAGGGATTTGATTACTCCCGGAGATTAGAGCCTGCGAAAGATAAATCAACCCGCCACACTCAGCATAAATCGGCAATCCACACTCCGCACCTTTTCTAACCGAAATCATCAGCGAATTATTGTTCGCTATCCGCTCCGAATGCATCTCCGGAAATCCGCCACCTATATATAGAGCATCAATGTCCGGTAGGGAATTATCATCCATAGAAGAGATCGGAATTAATTCCGCTCCGTTATCCCCTAACAATTCGAGATTCTCCGGATAATAGAAGGTGAACGCTGAATCCTTGAAATAACCTATTCGGAGCCCATTTCCTATCGTGACTTCCGATTTATATTCCATCTTTGGTGCTTCCATCAGGGCAGTATTCCGACTGATTGTTTCCAATCCATCAATATTCACATAATTACGAACAATCCTTTCCGCTTCATCGATTGCCTGTTTAATGAGCGGATATTCCTGAGGGGTAATCAATCCCAAATGCCTACCGGGGATTAAAGTATCGCTTTTGATTTTCGGTATCGCACCGACAACGGGAATATTCGTATATTTTGCGACCGCCTCCGCTACAACCCTTTTATGCCTATCTCCGCCAACTCTATTTAGAATCACGCCGGCTATATTTACCTCCGGATCGAAATCCATACACCCCTTAATAATTGCGGCAACGGTTCGGGTAGTTTTGGTTATATTCAACACCAATATTATCGGAGCTTTCAATAGCTTCGCCAACTCCGCGGTACTGTGGACGCCATCAACTCCGATACCATCATATAGACCGCGATTCCCTTCTATAATACTCAGCCCTTCATTTCGGGAGTGTTTTATAAAGGAACTGTAAACGACCCTCCGAGACATCAGAAAAGTATCCAAATTCCTCGCTGGCTTACCGGAAGCGGAAGCGATCCATAAGGCATCGATATAATCAGGACCCTTCTTAAATCCGCTGACATCTATGCCCCTGTTAGCAAAATAAGATATTAATCCCAAAGACACTAATGTCTTACCGGAATCACCTGAAAGACCTGCGATAACCAACCGCGGCGGATTTATTCGTTCCATATCAACAAAGCGGAAAAACTTAATCGTTTGCCGCACCCTCGTGGTGTGGAACTTCTATATAGCTACCTCCAAAGTATGTATATACACAACGCCCGGAGTTAATCAACTCCTTGATGGCCGCTTTACAATCCTTTTTGGTCACCTGATCGCCATATTTGGCTTCCATTGCTTTAGTAAGGTCAGTCGCCTTATATTTTTTCATACCGGCAGCATCCTTAATCATTTTATACATATCATCCGCAAGCTGTTGGGTGGTTATTTGTTCTGCCATTTTACACCTCTTTTTGAAACACAACTGCTTTGGAGCCTCCATCCCGCCTCGGGCGGAGG
>JALSTH010000128.1 GCA_026983835.1 Candidatus Zixiibacteriota bacterium
CGCAGAGGGTGGAATTATCGATTTATGATTTATCCGGACGCAAAATCGCCCAACTCATAAATGATAATTTAACTCCCGGTCAGCACAGCATCATATGGAACGCTAATAAATTACCCTCGGGAATTTACTTCTGCCATTTATCAACAAACAATAAATCAATTACCAAAAAAATGGTACTACTGAAATAGAGATTTTTCATAGAGGCAAGTCTTGCGCCTGCGCTTCCCAAGTTTTCATTTAGTGATACTATTAAACTACTAAACATCATAATTTTTGTCAATTTCATAAATCGATAGTCCGTTCGGATATGTTCATATGCTTGGGGTTTTGTTCATTAAAAACGAACCAAAAAAAATCGGGGATCAAAAAGATCCCCGTCATTATCATTTTATCATACCCCTCCAAGAATTAATTTATTGTAAATAAACTTTGAGCAGGATTGTCATCAGGGGGAATCCAATTTAAGGTAAATGGAATTTTCTTTTGATAACTTAATGCCATATTGCGATACGGTTCCAAATCCCTCGAAGCATTTTGCTTGAGATTCACTTGATGCACAACAGAAGTACTATCCGAGTATATTTCCAGACTTTTGCCTTTGAATAATTGGGGGTTCAAATCGATAAACTCCAGCAAAGCCAATAATCCGGTGTATTCACATTCCTGAGGTTTTCCACCATAAGCTGCTTTAAATGAGATACCTATATCTGGAATTGTGAATGAGATATAGCCCGATGATTTTCTTCTCTCGTTAGTTTTCCTTCCGGAATTACCATAGAAAAAGCATCTCATAATAGTCTCCTTTATTTCATCTTTCTTTTTTCCAATTGATCACATCCCCTAAAACAGCAATAGATGTGCCTTTTACGGGAAATTCGTTTCGAGACTATATAACCGCTCTAATTCAATGGGAGCTTTATAGTTAAATGGGATACTAATTGGGCCGAACGAGAAGGAAGATTAGTTTTGAATGGTATTGGCAATTACTTCCAATTCACTTTATGCATCGGATTTCACATTAGGATTGAATCACATCGGATAGCAGTTATTGCACAGGTTCGTCCTTAATCCCTTTCAGGAAGGAATAATTGCCCAATTATTTTAAGCAGTTCCCTTTTGCCTTCTCCGGATAAAACTGAAAAAAATAAACAGTTTGGAAACTTGTTGCGAATTTTTGCCCGTTCGGATTGCTTGAGTTTATCAGCCTTAGTGAAGACAATTACGGTATTCAGCCCCAAATATTCGCAGAAATCCAACAATTGTTTTTCCTCCAACTGCAATCCTCTACGACCATCAACAAGTAAAACAATTCCCCTTAATTTATCGTTGCCCTCCAAGTACCCCTCAACCATAGCCTTCCAACTCTGTTTCATAGCCTTAGGCACTTTTGCATAACCGTATCCCGGAAGGTCAGCCCAGAGGTATTTATTGTTAATAAGAAAGAAATTCAGCATTCGCGTTTTCCCGGGAGTCGAGCTTACTTTTGCCAGAGCTTTCCGCCCTACCAGTTTATTTATCAAGGATGATTTTCCGACATTCGATCTTCCGGCAAAAGCGACCTGCGGGAAAGGGGGGAGTTTAGCTTTTTTGATGTCGGGGTAAGATGCTAAATATTCCGCATTTTTGATTTCAAAAGCCATAAGACAACTTATTACCTGTTTTTGTTCTTGTCCGCTTTATGATTGTGTTCCGTATCCATATATTTCTCAATCCACCCTAATTTTCCTACTTTTGGACAATCTATTTTCGGGATAAACGGCTTTATATCCAAAAGCGGGGTTCCATCGAGCATATCCGCATAAGAGAATGTGATTATATTTTTATCAATAGAAAGCAATTTTACAACGGTCATTCCTAAAGGATTTGGCCTATGAGGGGCTCTTGTCGAGAATAATCCGCGTAATTTATTGTCGAAGTGGGGTATCACCATAGGCTTCCAATCCTTGGAGCGATTGAAAAGATAAATGAAAATCGCATTGCTGTAATTATCAAGATCTTTCAATCCCGCCTTGTATTCCTTGAAAATCTCAGCGGTGCCTTGCGATTTGGGATAATATGTACCCTGAAAAGGAGCATCGCCATAATTGGTGAAAGAAGTGTGGATTACCCCAATCGGCTTTAATAATATCTTAGATGGTTCCATTTATTTTGCACAGGTTTAAATTCCATATCGTAAAATATAAAGGCAGGGGAGAGGATAGTCAACGATAACAACGGATATCGTTTTTACTTGCAAAATTCAGTTAAAATAGTTATTTGATAATTATTATGGATAAGTTGAGCCATATCGATAATAACGGGAAAATAAGAATGGTCGATATATCCGATAAATCGGAGACCTTTCGATTCGCCACTGCATCTGTGAAGGTAATTCTAAATGAGAAATCATACGGAATCGTAAAAGAAAACCGAGCTGAAAAAGGCGATGTTTTAACTGCCGCAAAATTAGCAGGTATTTCCGCTGCGAAAAAAACTTGGGATTTGATTCCACTTTGTCATCCGATAAGGTTGACGCATATCGGGATAGAATACAGCTTCGATGATGGGCTTAAACAGATAACGATAATTTCCTCGATAAAATCGCAGGGACCTACCGGCGTTGAGATGGAGGCGCTGATTGCCTGTAGTGTCACCGCATTAACTGTTTATGATATGCTCAAGGCTGTTCAGCGGGATATTTCAATTACTGATTTGATGTTGATTGAAAAGAAAGGCGGTAAATCCGGTGAGTTCCGAAGGTAGGATATTCCGGTTATCCATATCCGAAAGGAGGGGAACCCGGAAGCACAATATTGATAGTGCTCTTATATGGAAGGATTACGGGATTGTGGGGGATGCTCACGCTGGAACAAAAAAACAGATTTCGCTGCTTCCCTTTGAATCGTTCGATAAACTTCAGAACGAATTGTTGGATTTAAAGCCGGGGGATTTTGGGGAGAATATTACCACCATCGGTTTGAATTTTGGGGCGATAAAGGTCGGAACTATTTTGGGAATCGGTGACGAGGTGCAATTGTCCGTAATAGAGATTGGGAAAGAATGCCACCGCGGTTGCCGTATCAGGGAAATTACGGGGGACTGTATAATGCCTCGTGAGGGAGTATTTGCGAAAGTCATCAAGGGTGGTATTGTGAAAGTGGGTGATGATATAAAGCTAATTCACAATTATCAAATTTCGAGGATGGGAATCGGCTCTTGATGAAACTCCATAGAATAATCGCAATCGTTATCTTCTTTGCCGTGTTAGTATTTGCGGTAATGAACTGTGCCAAATTCTCCAAGAAAAGAAATATTCTACTGATTACTGTGGATACCCTAAGGCCGGACCATTTGGGTTGCTATGGCAATACATTGGGTATCACTCCCAATATAGATGAATTGGCAAAGGAAGGCGTTCTTTTTGAGAATGCGTATAGCCAAGCTGGATGGACGCTTCCGTCATTGGCTTCAATTTTAACCGGCGCATACCCCAAAGACCACGGTGCCACCGATTTCCATTGGGGATTGAACAAGCATATTCCAACAATGGCGGGGATTCTCAAAGAACGGGGTTATCATACACACGCCTTTGTCAGCCATATAATCCTTACTCCGAAATATGGTTTAAATAGGGGATTTGAGGAATACGATTACTCGGTTCTTAATTATGGGCCTCCGCATAATACCTCAACCGCAAAACAATTAACGGATTTAGCTTTGATAGATTTGAAGAATATCGAGGAACCATTTTTACTGTGGATACATTACTTCGATCCCCATTTCAAATATCTATCGCATAAAGGATGGGAGTTTTTGGGTGATTCTGATGTCAACAGATACGATCAGGAGATAGGATTTACCGACTCCAATATCGGAAGGCTACTTGATTATCTCAAAGAGCGTGGTTTGGATGATAATACCATTATAATATTCACCGCAGACCACGGCGAAGAGTTCCTCGAACATGGCGGCAGATTTCATTATACCTGCTATAATGAAGTTTTAAGGATCCCATTGATAATCAAATCTCCCGATTTGAAGCCGGGCAGGGAACCGATTGCCGCCGAGCAAATCGATATTATGCCAACCATTTTTGATTTGGCTCAAATTGAGTACTCCCCCGAATTACCCGGAATGAATTTATTCAAGAAAACAGAACCGGCTCCTCCAGTTTTTATTGAGAGGGATAGGCCTCCGGGCTTTCGTCAGCGTGCCGTTATTTATGATAATTACAAATTGATACGAATTACAAATACCGATACAACAAAAATCCCTGTCAGCAGCAGGGGGACATATTCGGTCGTGAGAAATGTAAAGGAAGGTAATTATATATTTAATCTCGGTGTCGATCCTCGCGAAACCGAGAATGTATTTGATCAAAACAGCATACAGGCGGAGAAGTTGATGGGGATGTTGGCTATGCATCTTAAAGGCAGGATAGTCCGCGCCGAAAAAATCCAAGTCGATGAGAACCTAAAGAAAGAATTGCGTAGTTTGGGATATATTCAATAATTCGTCTATCATTCTTTGTAAGCGCTTAGAATATTCCTGCTTTTGTAGTTGGCACGAGTTTTTTTTCACTTTGTAATAGTGGGAAGAAAACATAGATGGTCAAATAACCGTTATTATCGAATGAATAATCGAAGTGAGCGCGTAGGAGATCGATTATATCCATAGTTGAAAAATATCCCAATTCGTTGGAATTGAAATAGTCCTCAGGATGGATAGGGTCGAAAGTAAGTTTAGTTGTTAAATCTTCATCAATTATCCCGTCAATTTCAGATTTAAATGATAGTAATGCATAATCGCCTTTTTCCAAAATATTACTTAACCTTCCTGGCGTTTGTTCGAGTTTTGTTTTATAGACATTAACGGTAATCGGCGCTGGTTTTTTACTCATATCCCGTAGATTTATTAGCATCCGCAGGATTAGGTCAAAGACCATTTGCGGTTGCCCCCAGATTATCATAGGGTAATCTGGTAATTGAAAAGTCAGCTTGTAATCTCCCCCGATAAGTTTTTGCAGGAAATCATATCCCCTATTTAGGCAATCCGTCAAATCGACTTCACAGGGCGAGTCGGTAAGTTTTCTCCCCCAACGGGATAGTCGTTTGGTTAATGCGTTAACTTTTTCCGATGCTTCCAAAATTGTGTCCAAATCCGTTTTTAAATCTTCCGATATTTTTTCATCATCTAACAAATAAGTAACGGTGCCGAGGATACCCGACATAAGGTTGTTATATCTATGTCCTATGGATCTGGCATATTTCCCGATGGATTTAATGCGCATTTCATAAAAATGACTTGGGTCAGCTATCATAATTAACCTCCATTAGTTCTGATCCCCTATAATCTATTGTCGGATAAAGAAATCAAAACTTTACAGGAATTAATTGTCGGATATCTTGAATTATGGCTTATCCCCGCGGGGGATAGCGATAATAATGGATTTGTATTTACATTTCCCGATAATTTTAATTTATTTAATTATATGACATAAATAGCAATAAGATGCTTTGGGTTTCGAAATGGCTGATATAGTTGGTACGAAATAATTTTTGGTGTGGAGGCAACCGGTGCGGCGAAATTAGTAATAAGAAATACAGAAGACTTTGAGGAGAAGGTTGATATCGCTCGCAGATTGGAGTGCATAGAAAATAATCCGACCAATCCGCGCAAAAAGAAATACTTGCGAAGAGGCTATTAAATTTATTAATATAATGACTTCAAAATATAATTGATACTAGATTTTAATGTTATAAGATAATTAATTAAAAGCCCGAATTTTAGCACTGCCTAATCATAATAGACTTTGTAAAGAAATTACTTCACTTCTGGGCACAGCTTAATATGTTATTTAATTCCCTCCATTATATAATTTTCTTTCCCATCGTAGTAGTACTCTACTTTGCGATACCTTACAAATATCGATGGATGTTGCTGTTGGCGGCCAGTTATTATTTTTATATGTGTTGGAAGTTGGAATACATTGTTTTGATAATGACTTCTACCCTGATAGACTATTTCGCCGGAATAAAAATGGGGCAAACTAATGAAAAAAAGAAAAGAAAAAAATATCTTATTTTAAGTTTAATTTCAAACTTTGGTTTATTGGGAACATTTAAATATTTCAATTTTTTTAATGAGTCATTTCGAGTTTTATTTAATCACCTTAATATAATGTATAATGTTCCTGCTTTGAAGGTTCTATTACCTGTGGGAATTTCATTTTATACCTTTCAAACTTTAAGTTATTCGATAGATGTGTATCGGGGCGTGAAAAAACCGGAGAGGAATTTGGGGATATTTGCTCTATATGTTGCTTTTTTCCCTCAGCTTGTGGCAGGACCTATAGAACGTTCGACTCGTTTGTTACCTCAATTGTTTAAGAAAAAAGAAGTAAGCTACCAGAATTTTTCCTTGGGGATGAAACAAATTATATGGGGGTACTTCAAAAAAGTTGTTATTGCCGATAGATTGGGTATGTATGTAGCCGCCACATATAACAACCAAATCTATCATTCAGGCATTACCTTATTAGTTGCGACAATATTTTTTTCGGTGCAGGTTTATTGCGATTTTTCTGGTTATTCCGATATAGCCATTGGATCTGCAAGAGTGATGGGTTATGAATTAATGGAGAATTTCCATAGGCCCTATTTTTCCCAATCGTTTAATGAATTTTGGAGAAGATGGCATATCTCCCTATCGACATGGTTTAAGGATTATTTATATATCCCTATGGGAGGTAGTCGAGTTACCAAAAAGCGTTGGTATCTCAATATAATGACCCTGTTTCTTTTAAGCGGGCTATGGCATGGCGCTAATTGGACTTTTGTAATTTGGGGTGCTGTTCACGGTTTCTATATGCTTTTTGCTTCATGGACCGCATCTATACGGGAGAAAATCTCTCAATTCATTGGGTTAACAAAAATCCCGAGATTTAGAAAGGTGTTTAAAATCATTATATTTAATATCCTGTTATTGATAGCGACTGTATTTTTCAGGTCCCTTAACATCTCGGATGCTTTTGAGATTATTAAAAAGATGGCGCATTTGAACGGGCCTCTTTTCATCGGGGAGGAATCAGGGTTTATATTTTCACTGTTTGGGATGGCTGTTTTATTCATAAGGGAATTTAAGCAGGAATTGAATTATACGAAATTTTCATTATTTGAAAGTAATAATGTTTTAATTAGGCAATTGTCCTATGTTTTCTTGGTTGTAATTATTTTACTTATTGGTGTATTTGATGGCGGGCAATTTATCTATTTCCAATTCTAAACTTTTGGTTTTAGTAAAACTCACTTTTTTTTTAACGCTATTGTTTATTGCGGATTATTCTATAGGGGATATATTAAGGCATTTTTATTTCACTCAAAAATCTGGTATAGCGCGGACTTTAACTTATTCGATAGAACAATCAAATGAGGATATAATAATTTTTGGCAGTTCCAGAGCTGTTCATCATTATAACCCGGAGGTTTTTGAAAAAACCTTAGGGATGAGCTGTTTTAATTCCGGTAGGGATGGACTTAGTATCCTCTTTTATCGGGCTTTGGAAAAAGCGATATTAAATCGATATGCGCCCAAAATTATCATCTTGGATTTACCATCCTCAGAACTTTTTGCCGAATCCACAGATTATGATAGATTATCTTGTCTGCTTCCCTATTATAAAACGCATACCGAGTTACGTCCATTTATCGAGATGAGGGGTAAATTGGAGAGGTTGAAACTATTGTCAAGAATTTATCCATTTAATGGATTGATACTGAGTATTATCAAAAACAACATTGTCATAGATAAAAAAATTGATGGTTTCCTGCCACTCAGCAATATTATGAAACCGATTGAATCGGGGAAGAAGATTCCTCCCTCCGATTTGAAAATTGATCCCAATAAAGTAAATGCTCTTAGGGATTTTATTAAGGACGCTGTAAGCAGAGGTATAAGGTTATATATAATAATTTCCCCCGTATATGAGCTCGACCTAAGAGCTTATGACCAGAGATCTCTAAATATGTTAAAAGAAATTACAAACGAATATGGGGTACCCCTTTGGGATTACACTTATGAACCTAAGATCGTCAGTCGCGCCGAATTATTCTCAGACCCCGGTCATCTTAATAAAACTGGCGCCGAATTATTTTCGGAAATAATTGCCAATCGTATCAAGGGTGAATTGGAAGATAATGTTCTTGAGGGCCAAAATATCACGAAATCAAAGGGGTCGCACATCAAATGAGCTACTAATTATTATCTCTAAGGTCCGAAATCTTCAATAATTATGAGGATAATCGATAGATGATTATTAATCGATTATCTTTTTTCTAATAACCTCGCCAACCTTATTGATGGGATGTTCCGCCCTTTCCTTCTTCCGTTTATAATAGTCCGGTGATCTCTTATTATAATCTTTTATCATCCTTTTAACGAATTTACCCTCTTTTATTTCATCCAAAATCCCGAGCATAGCCTGCCGCGATTGCTCGTTTATAATCCGTCCTTTAATTAGATATGAACCATATTCAGCCACATTGCTGATACGGTCGAACATACCCGCTATTCCCTGTTTTTTGATAAGTTCAATAATTAAATCCAATTGCTGGACGCATTCCAAATAAGCATTTTCAGGCGGTAATCCTCCCAAAACCAAGGTCTCAAAAGCCGCTTCGAGAAGTTCGGTCAATCCGCCGCACAATGCTACTTGTTCTCCGAATATATCGCCGATGGCTTCTTCTGCGAATGTTGTCTCGAAAGCTCCGGCACGAGTACATCCGATAGCTTTGGCATACGCCAAAGCAGTCTCTTTGGCTTTACCGGAATTATTATTATAGATACCTATAAAACACGCTACTCCTTTACCCTTCATAAATCTTTCCCTCATCAGGTCTCCGGGGCCGTGGGGAGCGACCATAATAACATCATTTGACAACGGAGGTATTACCAATCCGAAATGAATCGATAACCCATGAGCGAACATTAATGTTTTCCCCGATGATAAATTTGGTTCGATTTCCGATTTATATACTTCCTGATGTTTTTGATCCGGGAATAAAAATGGGATTATGTCGGATGAAGCGACAGTCTTGGGAACCGAATATGATTTGAAACCAAGCTCCCTTGCCTTCTTGCGTGATTGTGAGGAAGGTAATCCTATTATTACCTCAATCCCCGAATCCCGTAGATTGAAGGCTTGAGCCTTACCTTGACTTCCAAACCCTATTATCCCTACGATCTTCCCCTCCAAGGGGGTTAGATCCGCATCATTATCGTGATAAACTTTTATTTCGGACATCTGCTACCTCTGGTTAAAGGTAATTGTCGACCGGACAGAATGACAATGAATGAAGCTGATGGGGAATAAATGTTCCTAATGTGTTCGATTTAGATTTATCCCTGAGATCTTTCCGGTCACCTTGAATTAAAGGGACAATATATAGCCCTTGTTTTTAAGATAGGATTTTCTTTCTTAAGAGTTTTCATTGAAGTTCAACATCATAAAGAAAAAATGGATTGTCAAGGTATTTTTGGGGGGAACAATCTTGATTTTTTTTTTCGGATGTGGGGCATTAAAATGTTATGGCCTTTGTATTCGGATTATAGTTCATATGTAATGTTATAATAATATACGATTTAATGTAAAAATCGACTTGACAAAATTTTAATTATCATATAAATAAAATTATATTGAATAAAGCACTATTTGCCGATATGAACTATTTAGGAAGAGTTATTATTTGTGAAGGATAACAATCGTTGATATTTGGAAGTGCTGAAATTCTCAAAGGAGGTGATCGCCTATAAAGGGAATTATTATTCGGAAAAAAACTTAATCTTAGAATAATTATTGAGGAGGATCGAGTGAAGAGAGTGATTTTGATTATAACGGTAATAACTTTGTTTTTTGGGGTGACGGCTTTTGCTCATCTTACCGTTAACAAAGGAGCGACTGTTCAATCCAAAAGCGAAATTATAAAAATCGAAAACCCAAACTCTGTTAGCGGGCATATAGCTAAAGCAGGTCCTGCTGAGGATGTTGTTTATACTGAAAATTTCGATAGCGGTATGGGGGCTTGGAGTGGTGATTGGGCTTTGACAAACGAGAGCTATCATTCCCCCGATAGTTCCTTAACCGATTCGCCCGGTGGGGATTATGGCGCTTACGACACCTTGACTGTTGAGCTGACTACTGCGGTTGATCTGTCAAGCTATCTCGATGCCCGCCTGGAATTCTGGACGAAATATGATCTCGAGAACGGCTTTGACTATGTCTATATGTATATCTCCTCGGACGGCGGAAGCACATGGAATCTTCTCCATACTTTCAACGGGGAAGGCGTGGATTGGTATGCGTTCGAAACATCTCTCGGCGGATATGCCGGACAGAGCGTCAATTTCAAATTTACTTTGATTTCGGATGGAGCTTATCAGGTCGATGGAATGTATATCGATGACTTCACCGTTTATGGTTCTACCGAGGATAACAGCCCCCCATTGATCGTGCATCAAGGTCCTACGGATTCAACAAGCGTACCAGATGATTATGTTACTGTGGCGACTGTTACCGATGTTTCAGGGGTCCAGAGTGTAACCTTGAGTTATAATGTTGACGGTGGTGATCTGACGGTTATTAATCCGGATAGCACTGTTGGGGACAATTATTATTTCACAATTCCGCAGGTGGAGGCAGGAGCGAAAGTAACATATTTTTTCACTGCCACAGATACGCAGGGGAACAGCGGTGATTCCGATGAATATAGTTATTACTCAGGGACTATACTATACTATGATGATGGCGAACCGGAATATATTTATCAATTCGCCCCGGGAACTGAGCTGGCTACTAGAATGAGTCCCACCCAGAATGCAACTTTAGTAACAGGGATGTATCGTTTATACACTGATGTAGATCACGATTTGGATACTATCGATGTAGAGGTTTGGGATGATCGTTCCGGTGAACCGGGTAGTGAGATGATTACACCTTTCGGTGCCTGGCCGCAATCGACATTAGATGATCCGCAAGCGTGGAGTTATATTGATTTCCGCGGTATGGATATAGAAGTTTCCAGCGATTTTTGGCTTGGCTTTATCTATAGATCTGACTTGCCTGTTATATTGGGCGATGATCCTGCGGTTGCAAATCGTTCGATGTCTAATGATGGTGGTACCTGGACGCTGATTACCACCGATTTAGATATCCGCGCAATTGTCGATTATCATCAAGGATTAGTTAATGACGGAGGTGGATCTGTTCCGGGAAAATATATTCTGGCCCAGAACTACCCGAATCCGTTTAATGCCGAGACCAAAATAACTTATAACTTAAATAGCTATACTAAAGCGAAGTTAGAGGTTTACAATTTAATCGGCAGGAAGGTTGCAACGCTTGTCGATGAAAGCCAATCTCCGGGCAGGCACTCGGTAATCTGGAATGCATCGAACCAAGCCACAGGTATTTATTTCTATAAATTGACTGTTGGTGAAGAATCTTATTTGAAAAAGATGATACTTCTAAAGTAAATTTCAACATAATCAAGATAAAGTGAATGAGAGAGTCCCGATAGATATCGGGGCTCTTTTCGTTTCTACGATTGATTTGTTTGTATAAAAGAATTGCCCATAATAGCAGAGCCATCCTATTATAGGTAATTAACATCGCCGCAGTTTTGCGATTAGTCAATAGGGATTATAATAGCAATTGTGATTTATTGAATATGGAGAACTTATGAATTCAAATTCGGAAATAGTAATAGAAGTTTCTGATTTATTGCGAAAAGGGCGGATACCTCCATGGAAGGCAGAATCATATATCAAGGATAAGTATGCTATAGGATCTCCGGACAATATTTTATTAGCTGCAAAAGCTCGCAGAGCTTATTTGGAGGATATTTCGACTCAAAAGTTCGAGTATCTTAAATTGCGGGAAAAACCATATCTGATAGATTATAGCTGCGATAGATGTTCGCTGGATTTACGGCTGGCGGCGTATGACGAATATAAGTATTGCCCCATATGCGGCTCAAAACTAACGGTTTCCAACCCTATCGAATATTACCCGTTAACTGCAAACTACATAGGTGGAATTGAGGATTATTATTCTTTTTGCGGACGGATCGAAGTCAAAGGCGATGTCGAAAAAACTTTTAATGGTATCTTACAATATGGTACGGGGTTAGGTCCTATCGGGGTCACCAGAGGAGCATATTTTATCAATCATTATGGCGGAGCGGTTGTCAAGGTTATGGAAACAGCCCGAGCTTGTAGAAATTTAGGTTATGTTTTCAGAAAAGAAGAGACAAGAAGAAAATCGATTGGAATAATAGAGGCATATCTTTCGGAAGTTCGTCTTCGGATGAATCAATTATTGTCCAAATGGAAAGGCAAAGTTTCATTTGTGGAAATTCTTCCTGTGGAGGATATGGGAAAGTTATACCTTTTCATAGATTTTACAGCGGAATTTAAATATTTCCGCGGGCACGGGGCGATTAGCAAGGCTGTCGGTTTAGCTAAAAAGCTGATTGACGAGAAGCTGAAAATTGAAGGTATTCCCTATGAATTAAGCGCAATAACTCAGGGGTACGATGGTGATTTAAAGCCATCACCACGGAATAAGCGGGGGCGTTATGTGTTAGTGGAAGTTACAATACCGATGGCGGAGATAGAGAAGATAACGGGAAAGAAAGTTGATAAATTCATCGATTTCGTTTCGATGGATGCCAAAGGAACCGAGAAACTCGGTTGGTTTCATCATACCGGTATGGGGGGTGAGATTGTAGCGGGAGTTTACAAAGCCGTGAAGATTAATCCCCATTCTCCATTGGTTACTTCCACCGAAAGGATATTCTCCTACCCAAAAGGTGATAATATCGTTTATGGGATTGAACTTCCAAATGTCGAAGCCGGGACGATATCCTCCGACGAAGGGGCGATAACTCCTTTAGGCAGGGAGATAATAAGGGTTATCGGGATTAGGAATTCCAAGGAATTTTCCGCATATTTGGGCGCGTTAGTTTTGGCTGGTGAATTCAATCTCTCTGTGGAAATAGTTAGGGAAAATCTATATCGGGTGGAGTAAACTTCGGGATGTCCGAGGATTAAAATAGTTTATTAATGTCCTTGAAAATATATTTCATTGGGTTTTGAGGTTTATTGTTTTTATGTACTTCATAGTGCAAATGGGGTCCGGTGGAATAGCCCGTTGATCCCATCAGCCCGATAACCTGATATCGTTTAACGGATTGTCTCTTTCTAACCTTAATTTTGGAAAGATGTCCATAAATGGTCCTATAACCATATCCGTGATTGATGATAATTAGCTTGCCATACCTTCCCGCCCAGCCGGTGAATTCAACAATCCCGTCAGCTGAAGCCATAATAGGGGTCCCCGTATTGCCGGCTATGTCTATTCCGGCATGAAGTTGTATTCTGCCCGTAAACGGATCGGGCTTCATTCCAAATCCACGGGAGAAATATCCGGTACAGGGAATTATGGATGGCGTGTGATCCAAAACATATTTCTTATTAGTTAACTCGCTAAGTATTTCATCAAAGGAATCATTTTCGAATTCAGCGGTTCGCAGAAGGACTTCAATTTCATCTTGAAGGGTGTAAAGATTATAAGCTAATTTACCTTGTAAAGGGATTTCTTCCGGTTCGGAAGCTCCACCTGTTCCGAGCTGTCTCATTTCAGGATCTATTTCCGGGATATCGAATACCATTCTTATATTTTTGTCCTTTTCAGCGATATTATCCATACGAGCTTTGGCTTCATCAACTATATTCCCCATTTCCTGAAGCCTATCGACCAAAAATTTATTTTCAGTTTGAAGTTTTTCTAGTCGGGAGTTGTCCATTTTATACTCGAAATACGAATAGCCCCAATAAACGGAAATAGACAAAAAGAGGATCGCAATTCCCGATAAAATATATATAGAAAAAACGGAAAATGTGAAATTTTTAACTTGGTTATTATCGGAGGGTATTAATAAAAACGAATATTTTTTGGATCCCATTATCTCTCCATAGATTCGGGAAAATGAATTTAATATTTTTGAAAATTAATTTTAATCCCATATTTTTATGGTGTCAAGAGCTTTTTAAAAAGTTGCAAATAAATATTAAGTTGCATAAAATCAAAGCACGGTATTTCCACTTTTCATATTATTTATAACGGAAACTCTCGGTAAAAATCCATAAAGATCTTTTGGATTTATTGAAAATCGCCCGACAAATTTTAAAAGTCTTTGATTAAATCTTTTATCCAAGCCTTAATATCGGAAGCCTTGAATATCCCCTTCTCCAATATAATCTCATCGGCTAAATTAATAGGGACATCTTCAAACAGCTTAAAAAGCGTTTTGAGATTGTTTTCATTAATCTTAACCGTCTCTTTGACTTCCCCTATTGACCTAATGTCTTTTACCACTTTATAGCTATCACCCAAAATATAATATGGCGCTCCAAAATGACGGGCAATCAAAGCAAGTTGATAACTGCCGATTTTATTTCGGAAGTGGGTCGGAGATATGGTATCGCATCCGATTATTACGCAAGAAGTTCTATCGATTACATCCGCTATGGCGGTGTCCGGAATAATAATAACATCTATTCCATCATCCTGCAGTGTTTTCGCCATAATGTATGATTCCCTACCGGGTGATGATTCGCATATAAGGGCTACAAATGATTTTCCATTTTGGTGCAGTTTTCCGAAGGTTGAAGCTACGGTTTTGGAGTTGCTGAGGGTAATAATCTTTTCAAAATCTTTAATTGTTTCCGCTGCATAGTTAGAAACGGACTCCGGTATTTTTTCCAATTCCTCCAATATCATTTTGACTTCCGCTTGAAATCCAGATGTATCACTATCTTCCAAATGCGCTAAATAGATGGAGTGCAGCTTGCTCAACAGCCGTATAATTGAGGGCATTTCAGAATGCTCCGCCCCGATTTTGTCCATAGCATATTCGATATTATTTTTTATTTTGGGAAAGGAGTTGAGAGCCTCGTTATATAAAAAATAGTGAAGTATATCCCCGCATAAAGCTAAAGCTCCCGAGTTATAATCGGAAGCTATATCATTGAGGATCTGATATCCCTTGTCATCATTCATATTATATTATGCTCGTTCGATATATTCACCGGTGCGAGTATCGATTTTTATCGATTCTCCTTCCTTGATAAACAAAGGAACTTTCACCTTCAAGCCGGTTTCGACTTTTGCGTTCTTCATAAGGTTAGAGACAGAATCCCCTTTTATACCGGGTTCGGCTTCAATAACCTTTAGCACAACGGAAGATGGTATATCGATATTAATCGGTCGATCCTCAAAATATAGAATTTTATATTCAAGGCTTTCTTTGAGATACCATTTATTATCGCCTATCTGCTCTTCGGTTAAAGAGCTTTGTTCGAAGGTGGCAGAATCCATAAAATGATAACCCTCGCTATCATAATAAAGATATTGCATCTTTCTTTCCGCAAAATTCGGTTCCTTAAAGGTCTCTCCGCCGGAGAAAGTTTTTTCAAGGACGCTGCCGGTTTTTAGGTTCTTTAACTTTGTCCAGACATTAGCCCGCCTTCTTGCGGTCTTTTCGTGTTGAAAATCAACTATAATATACGGTTGACCATCTATTTCAAGTTTTAGACCCTTTCTGAAATCGGAAGTTGAAAGCATATCTAATATCCTCCATAAACTCAATCTAATATTTCATAATAATTTCTGTAAATCCATTATGCAATTGTTTTTACCCGTCGATTATCCTATATTTTTTATTGGCAAACGAATTTGAATATTCTTGATTTTAGTTTTGTGATTTTAATCGTATGGTGGAATTCGACAGATTAGTGGAAATAATGAGGGTTTTACGCTCTCCCGAGGGATGCCCGTGGGATATAAAACAAACCCACAAATCGCTTAAGCCTTATTTGATAGAAGAGGCATACGAGGTGATAGATGCTATCGACAAGGGAGATTCACAAAAACTTAAGGAGGAGCTTGGCGATTTACTTTTACATATCGTCTTTCACGCTCAAATCGCGACGGAAGAGGGGGAATTCAGTATTGAGGATGTCTCCGAATCGATAAGCGAAAAGCTAATCCAACGGCATCCCCATGTTTTTGGCGAGGACGCAAAGCGTATATCCGCAGAGGAAGTATTAGCCAATTGGGAACATATAAAAGCAACTACATCTAATGATGATAATTACTATGTATTGGATGGCCTTCCCTTAAGTATGCCCGCGCTTCTGAAGGCTTACAGGATTCAAGAAAAAGTAGCCCGCTTCGGTTTCGATTGGAGCAATGCAGTCGATATATTGGGAAAATTTGAAGAAGAGAAATCCGAATTGGAGGAAGCTATCCAAAGCGGAGATACGAAGAGGATTGAGGATGAGTTGGGGGATTTATTGTTTAGTGTCGTTAATCTCAGTCGGCACCTGAAGGTGGTTCCCGATGCGGCGCTGAATTCCACCTGTGATAAATTCCGTAATCGTTTTAAGTTAATGGAAGATATGATTAGAACTGATGGGCGGGAATTGGGAGAATTGGGTATAAAGCAGCTTGATGAATATTGGGAAAAAGCCAAAAATAAAATCGGATGACATTGGGAGAAGGAAACCATCAGTTGGAAAAGGAACCGCTTAAGAATATCTATGAGGAAATATCGATGCTGATTACTGAGGAAGCCGACCCTCGTTTTTCACGGCTCGACAGGAGCAGTATCGGGGATATATTGCGCAGGATAAATTCCGAAGATGCAAAGGTCTCGAAGGCGGTACGCAAAGAAATACCACACATAGCCAAAGCGGTGGAATTAATTTTAATGAATATGAAAAAGGGTGGGAGGATATTTTATTTCGGTGCGGGAACTTCGGGGAGGTTAGGGATATTGGATGCTGCCGAATGCAACCCCACCTTTGGTACGGATCCGAATTTGGTTCAGGGTATTATCGCCGGCGGCAAGGAAACGGTGTTTCTGTCCGCCGAAGGGGCGGAGGATGATATTAGTTCTATTCCGATTGAGTTCGATAGAAGGAAAATATCTCCGCCGGATATTGTCATCGGTTTGAGCGCCTCCAAACGCACACCCTTTGCGGTAGAAGCCTTAAAGTTCGGTAGGAAAATGGGTTGCCCGACGATCTTCATAACTTGCAATCCGAGGGAGGATGTAGATGTTGATGCGGATGTGCTGATCTGTCCCGTTGTCGGTCCGGAGGTTGTTGCCGGTTCAACGAGAATGAAAGCGGCATTGGCGCAAAAGATGATTTTGACGATGCTTTCCACTACGGTGATGATAAAGTTGGGGAAGCTATATAAGAACTTTATGGTCGATTTACTCGATAAATCGGATAAACTTTCCGCTCGCTCGATACGGATTGTGATGAATACGGTCGATTGTAATTTCGACAGGGCTGTTTCGTTATTGAAGGAAGCCGGCGGAAAGGTGAAAACCGCCGTTGTGATGGGAAAAATGTCGGTCAAACGAACAGAGGCTGAAAAACTAATAGAAGATGCCGATGGTTTCCTTTACAAGGTCTTCGGCGAAGAATAGGATTTTATTCCACCCATATTTTCTCCAACATCCATCTTAAATCCCGTTCGTCGTATGAAAGCTGAAAAAAATTATCGCTGTCATCCACTACCGCAAAATGCCTGATCTTATACCGTCCCGCATCGGTTTTCCATCTTCCGGTAACCTGATTGATTTTAATCGGACGGTTTTTCCACCGAAATTTAATCGGCTTGACTTTGCCGCTGATAAATAAAGCTATCACATCGATATGCTCATCTATATCCTGATACATTGTTCATCACCATTGTTGGGAATCTGTTTGAATATGGAATTACTGACAAACCTCCACCGCAACTGAAATTACATCCGCCGCATAAGCCCGACAACTTTTCCGGCTATATAAAATTGGGGCAATTTTTTCTCGATGATTATGGGTCCATAATCGGGGTTTTCCGGCTCCAGGCGGACCCTACCTTTCTCCGGATAAAACCTCTTCACCGTAGCCTCATCTCCAATAACCGCCACCACAATATCCCCTCTGTCGGCTGAGCTTTGTTTTTTGACCATTACGAAATCACCGTCGTAAATTCCGGCATCTTTCATACTATCGCCCTGAACACGCAAAGCGAAAATATCTCCGCTCGGCACAAAAGTTTTATCCACCGCAAAGGAATCTTCTATGTTCTCAATTGCGGTAATGGGGGCACCGGCGGCTATCCGTCCTACTAAAGGGATAGTGCGGTATTCTTCTGTGTGGGAATGGGTAAGCTCAATCCCTCGGGAAATCCCGGCTCGACGTTTGATAAACCCTTTCCGCTGAAGAGCGTTCAACACATCCCGCACCGAATTGGTAGAGGACATCCCGAACTTTTCGCCTATCTCCCGAATGGTAGGGGGAAGGTGATTGGTAGTGATATTATCGCGGATAAAATCGTAAATCTCCCTTTGTCTGGGGGTTAATTCTCTACTCATAACTACTCCTTTCCCGTTTATCGGGATTTAATTCTGAACCTCAACAATCCCTCGACACGATACCACACATAAAATACCGCACAAATAGGCAGTTGTCAAGGATAAAATTAAAGAAATATATGAAATAATCGGGATATGATTTAGAGATTGTAGGGGCAACCTTGATGGTCGCCCCTTATTATATCCTATTTCAGCAAGGTCATTCGCTTGGTAAATGTTTTATTTCCCGCCGTCAGCTTATAAAAATAAATCCCGCTGGAATAATTGCCAGCATTCCAAGTGATATTATGCTTTCCTGCTTGCTGATAACCATCGATAAGCGTCACTACTTTTTGTCCCCTAAGATTGTATATCTCAAGGGTCGCCTTAGTATCGGATGGCAATTCATAAGCGATGGTAGTTGCGGCATTAAACGGATTCGGGTAACATCCGATTAGGTTGTGGGTGTCGGGTATGTTTTGCATATCTATCCAATTACCTTCAAGCGCCCATTCGGAGAAACCTCCGGGAACGGAAGAACCGGAAACCGTAAATTCAAAGTAAGCGGAATCGTCTATCGTGTCAGAACGCTCGCCGCAGTAAGCGACATATTCATAACTATCCTCGGGAGCATACATAGGGACATTTTGGGTTAGATGTCCCTGAATATATTCGCCGGGCGTCAATGTAATATCATCGTAATATCCCTGCTGATAAAAATTATCCTGATACATCACACCATACCAGATATCGGTAGTTATCGCGGTATCGCAGGGATTACCAATGATACCCGTAAAACCGAAAGATCCCCCCGGTTGGACAATAACCGGATTGTCATCGGGGGTCATACTTATATCCGCAGTGCATAGCACATTGAATCGATGCGCTCCCGGTTCACCTATAAAGGGATGTGTTTCAACCCGCCCGGAATAATCGGCAGCTTTTAGATAGTAGGCTACTTCGCTTCCGGACGGTTGCGCCGGTATATAGCCATAGTAGGCATTAGGTCCCGGGTAGGAATAAAGGGGGGAACTCTGCCACAAACCATCATCCACGCTATAATAAATTTTTAAGGAATCCTCTATTAACGATTCGCCGGAATAGGCATAGATATTCGCCTCCACGAGGTAATCATTGGTGGAACTTCGCTGATCTTTTAAGGGTATATGTTCGATAAATAACATCTGCATATCGGGAACTCCCATCGTTCTACAATGCAAGGCGTCATCATCAAGCCACGAGCCGGTAAATCCGATTACCTCATAACCGGGCATAGCATCCTGATAAGTCTGGAGCGCTTCATCATCCCAAGAATTATTGAAGATAGGAACCAAAACTTTGTCGTTCAAAATGAGCGAGTTGGTATACGCCGTTCCCGATGGACAATAAACTCGTACTACCGTATATGGGCGTCCCCATGGAGACATCTGTTGCGAGAGAAAATCAGCCCTTTCGTTTAAGCGTGTATAACTCGGGTCGCTCTGGGGAACATCTTTGACCAATATCGTAGCCGGACTGAGGAATTTCGCCCAGCAATCTATATGATGAATTCCCCAATTCTCGACATAGTCCAAAACCGTATAATCATTTCCCAAATAAGCATACATAATCGAATCGACTTCAGTTTCGGTTTTGTCGGGATTTTCATCATATACCAAGCGGGTTGACATCGAGGTCCCCAAACCATTGGACATATGATTACCACCGGTATGAATTAGGTCCATACCATAAACGGGGATATCCCATTCTTCGCCGATAACCTGTGGAATAACATCATCATCGGGACGGGGGCGGTTGTAAATAGGGTCCACTATGCCTATGTTTCCATCGGAGAAGATGAACCATGGACCATAATCCCGCACCCAGTAAGTATTTGTGGGCGCATGGATAAACTGGACATTATCCATATTGACGCCGCCGGATATATAAGCACTGCGGGCGCTGTTTTCTTGAGACTGATTGGCGCAGATTGTGGTTACCATTACATTTTCGGACATCTCGGCTATAATAGCAACGGAAATCCCCAAGGGCCAGCGTACCAGAACACCTTCGGACGGTTCCCATTCAGCAGGATTACGGATTACTCCGCTCGGTGGTTCTGTGGCTTTGTGATTTATACCTATCTCATCGAGCCTCGTCATTTCCTCAGCGGTTAACCCGATAGGCAAAGATTCATCGGCGGATGGTTGCGTGGCGAATGCCGGATAAACGCCAAGCGCCATAACTAATAGGAACAATAGGGGAAGGATAAGTTTTTTCATTTTATTACCTTTTAGCATAGAATATTGGGAAAGCATCTTTTATTACCGAAGAAATTCCATCTATAACAATATAATAAACAAATGCTTTTTATCAACCTTTTTTACGCACTTTTACATATATTCCCCTGCGAATGGAAACATATTATATATCTTAAATATGCCTTGGAAACATTCTCGGGTAGGTCATATTTATTATCATTTTATTGGAATTTAACATTAATCTAATTATATTATAATAAAGTAGATTTTATTAGGTTTAATTATGGGACTATTTATCGCTACTTCTAATAATGATAAAATAAAAGAGATATCTGCGATACTAAATCGTTATGGGATAGAATATTCATTTCCGAATAAGGGCGAACTTCCGATTGTCGAGGAGAATGGCAAAGATTTAAGCGAAAATGCGATATTAAAGGCTGTCTCGGGCTATAAATATTCCCAAATACCTACCATCGCCGATGATAGCGGTCTTGAGGTCGATTATCTCAATGGCGCTCCGGGAGTTTTCTCCGCTCGGTTTGCCGGGGAGGGTTGCAGCTATGAGGATAACAATAGAAAACTGTTGAAGCTCCTCAAGGGCGTTCCATACGAAAGGCGAACCGCACATTTTAGAACGGTTATCGCTATTGCCATTAATGAAAAGGAAATTAAGACGGTCGAGGGAGCTGTCGGCGGATATATTTTGGATAAACCTCGAGGGTATAATGGATTTGGCTATGATCCCCTCTTTTACTATCCCCCATTGGAGAAAACCTTCGCGGAATTAAAACCGGAGGAAAAGAATCGGATAAGTCATCGGGGTAAGGCGTTGATAAAGCTTGAGCAATTGTTAAGAACAGGAGATATTCTTAAATGAGAAATCTTACCGATAAACGGCGCCGCATTAGGGTATTAGATGAAAATCTTGTTAATAAAATCGCCGCCGGCGAGGTTATCGAGAGACCCTCCTCCGTAGTTAAGGAATTAATTGAAAATTCGCTTGATGCCGATGCGCATAATATCGAGATAGAGTTGGAGGAAGGTGGGCTGAAACTGATTGCGGTTTATGATGATGGTGTTGGAATGTCCAGCGATGATCTTGAAATAGCTTTTATGCGGCATGCGACATCTAAATTGTCGAAGGCGTCGGATTTATTCAATATTATGAGCTTTGGTTTTCGAGGGGAGGCATTGCCGTCTATTGCTTCGGTGGCGGAGGTAAAGGCTGTAAGTCGTCCGCGAAATAGGGATACTGGTGCGGAGATCGAAATAGAAGGCGGGAAGATTAAAGGGTTCAAGGCGGCGGGTTGTCCACCGGGAACATCGATTATCGTTGCCAATCTTTTTTTCAATACCCCCGCTAGACGAAAGTTCATCAAATCGCCCCGAGCTGAGTTGGCCCGCATTACCGAATTGGTTGAAACCTACGCCATCGGGAATTTTAATGTCGGCATAAAGCTCTCCCATAACGGTCGGGAAATGTTCAACTACAAAAGCGACATTAACTTGATAGATAGGTTATCTCAGATTTACGGCTTCGACAATATTGAGAAATTCTACCCATTGCCCGGAACAGAGGAGGGTGGATTTGAAAAACCGGGAACAGTTTTGGGGTATATCGCTCATCCATCATTTGTTCGGGCGCGTTCAAACGGTTGCCGTTTCTTTGTGAATTTTAGGCCTATTATCTCCCGAACCCTTTTAGCGGCACTTCGTAAAGGTTATGGGAATAAGCTTCAACCTAATCAGTATCCGATTTGCGCTATCTTCTTGAATATCCCCCCGAAAAATATCGATGTCAATGTTCATCCGGCGAAAACCGAGATTAGATTCAAAGATGAATCGGCCCTCTTTTCCAGCATTAAGCATTTGACGGAGCATACACTTAAATCCGCCGGTGTCATTACCGATTTATCTTTAGAAGATGGGAAACGCGAATATTTCGCCTCAGCCGGTTCCTCTGCTGATTATTACGGGAATTACCGCCCCGCTCCCTCGCAGGGCAATTTTCAGGAGGCTTTGTATAGGGGAGGTTTTGTTGATTTGCCTGATAGCGGCACCGACATTGGTGAAAATGGATTGGGTAAACAAGGAGTGTATTTACCAAAAGAAATTGCTGACCCATACCAACCTAAAATGTGGCAGTTTATGAATAGTTTTATTATTGTCCCTTTTAGCGATTCTCTGCTGTTTATCGATCAACACAACGCCCATGAGAGGATTCTGTACGAGGGAGCGATAAAAAGACTAACCTCCGACAACCGGGTAGTCCAGCAATTATTGTTCCCGATAACGGTTGATTTAACCCCATCGGAATTTGCGGTTTGGAATAAGTTCCGTGATATTTTTGATAAACTTGGTTTTGAAATTAAGGAGTTCGGAGGTAATTCCGTTATCATCTATGGAATCCCCGCGGATATGGACGACAATGCTCCCGATCTTGCTCTAAGAAGGATTATTGATGACTTTCAGGATGATGATTTAAGCGGAGTAAAAGAAAATTTATATAAAAAAGCAGCGGCATCCTTCGCTTGTCATTCGGCTGTAAAAGCCGGACGGGAGCTTAAACCCGAAGAGATGTCGCAGCTTTGCGACCGCCTTTTCGCTTGCGAGGAGTACAACCTCTGCCCGCATGGGAGACCCATAATAGCCCGCCTGACAGCCGATGAGATAGAGAAGAAATTCCAAAGACATATCCCCCCTCAAAATTGAAATAATTTGTAATTCACTTATTTGATAAATTCACAAACACCATTTATCGGATAACTTTTCCCTTCGGATTTCAGAGTCCCGCTGACATTAACAATTCCTCTGCCGGTGAACAATTTGTTGTCCAAATAATAATTGTCCCCGGAAAGGCTCAAAGAGTTGTTATCGTCGAATTCGACCTCCCAACCGAATGGTATTCGGAAAAATGCCAAATCATAGCTCCAATTTGTAGTTATCGATTTGAAGTTATCGAATGTTTTATTGTAGTTGCCCCTTTTTATGGAAGCGCATATAGTTTCGGGGGGATCGGGTAAATCGTACTTGGCGGCAAATTCCGAAATGTCCGCCTTATTTTCCTTCGCTACAATAAATATATTATCCCCGATAAGGAAAAATCTCCTAAAATCGGTATATCGTTTTTTATATTTTGTGGTGATAGGCTGATAGTTCACCCAACGGAAATAGGCATAAAAAATGGTGCCTTTTATTTTAGTATCGCCGATTATAATCTCAGCATTGGCATCCCCATAATATTCTTTGGTGTTATCGCTATCGAAGGATTTATAGATGTTTGAGATAGCATCTGTTTTTAGGGAAAAATTGTAATTTTCGTCGGAATATTCAATTTGGAATTTGCCGTTGTGGGTCTTAACGCTTACCCCCGGAGGACCTTCGGGAATTGAGGGTCTGGATGATAAAAGCCTATATTCCCCCGACCTGCTTAATTTTTCCCAGTTTCCATCCCGATAAATACATCCCCAAAATTCGCCGGTGTAGTTTTCGCCGGCCTTTTCCCTCCCAAAATCACAGACGATCACACTTTTTGCGGAGTCGGCTCCACCGATAAATATAATCAAATCCGAATAGTAAACGGAATCCGCTTCGAGGAAATTATCCTGTGGAAAAAAATTCGGCTCGGCTGGCCTGCAGGAAATTAAGACAAGTGATGTTATTGCTGTTAATAGCGTTATGCTTACTATATTGAAGTAGCGCTTTATACAATAACTCATAAAAAATAATATCCCATATTCAAAACAAAGTCAAGCGAAAACCGAAAATTAGAAACAGCGGTCAATAAAACAATTTCATTTGAGGCCATAACTTCCTCAGCGGCAATTTTATGCCTTTCCATAAATAAATCGGTTGGTTGTTTTCATACCAAATGGCATATTTATTCTTGATTGTTCCCTTCTGTTCGACATTATTGAATGCCTTTCTCAAACTCCGCAATCTAATCCCGACAGTTATCATTATATCACCTGAATAGTCCCTCGGTCCCCAATACCAATAATTATTATGTCCGGAGATAGCCTTTGGCAACCCATATTTTGCTCCATAGAAATCTATTGCCGATGCCTGTCCATAATTATTCGCCATAACGGCGCATTTCTCCTTCTCTTTCGGGGGGAGGGAATTATAAACCTTCGCTACATTCTTTACCATCGCTTCCCAACCGATCATATCCGAAAACTCGGGGGGCAGCGTAATAGGATTACCGTTCTCATCGTATTGTTCGGTCATTCCCCAAAAATGAACATAGTCGGCGCATTTGTCGATAGGAAGTATTGGCAGAGCTAACGGCATAATTGTAATTCCCGCTATAATCAGCAGGACTATAATTGACGGCTTTAGCCATTTGTAATTTGATTTGCTTATAAGTATCTCGATGAAGACGGCTCCGCCGGCGAAGATGAGGAGATAATAAGGGATTAAATAATAACTCTTCCCCCGCATTAATATAAAGATAATCAAAAGTAATATATATATCCAACCGAACATCCTATATGCTTTTGCCTTTTTATAGAACAGGAAATAATAAAGCCCGGCGATCCATAGCGGAAGCAATATCGGGTTTAATACATACAACTGCTGCCGCAGATATTCGAGAGGATTTATGCCCGCCATCCTATTGATACTTGCTTTTTGGAGAAACTCGATTGTAGCCCAGTTGTGGTTCATCTCCCATATCAAATTGGGAAGAAAAATAACAAAGGCGATTAAGGCTCCATACCAAGGATATTTCGAATAAAGCATTTTCCTGTAATCGGTAAATATAATCCCGATGATTATGCCGAACAGGAGAAAAGCCATCGTGTGCTTGGTCATCAGTCCCAACCCTGCGATTAAGCCGATATAGAGCCATAGGCGATAGTTCTTTTTTTTGATGATTAAGATGAGAATGTATAATATTAATGCCCAAAAAAGTTGATCGAAAACATTGGTTGTCAAGAGACCGCCCAAAGTAATGAATGACCTGCTGATGATGATGCTTAAGGCGGCGGTTATTTGTGCGAATGTTTTTCCCCCTAATTCTTTGGTTATAATACCAGCCATAAATACAATAACAGCACCGGCTGTCATCGGTAATAGTCTAAATGCCAAAGTGGAATTACCGAAGATTGCAGGAATGAAAGCAGCTAAAAAGGGAATCATAGGAGGGTGATCGACATATCCGAAATCCAAATGTTCTCCGCAGGCGATGTAATAAAGCTCATCACGATGGAGTCCATATTGGTGACTGACGAAAAAGTATATACAGAATTTGAGTAGCGATAGATAGATAAGTATTGCGGTATCGCTAAGGATGTATTGACGGGAGAATATCTTTTTATCCATTATCGCAAGTGTTGAATCATAGTTTGTTCTATAGATTTTGGGCAAGGCTCTTTTATGTTCATATTTTATTGAATACTATTGTTTGATTGGGGGCAGGTCAAGAGAATTTAAGAAGTAGCTGTAATAAAGATTTAATAACGGGTGTATGATTGTGATACTAATTATGATAATCGATAAAAATACCCCCGGCAGGGATCGAACCTGCGGCCTACGGTTTAGGAAACCGTCGCTCTATCCTACTGAGCTACGGGGGCATAAGGTCGAAAATTCAATTTAAGGTTTGGATGAATATAATTCGATGAGAGAATCAAGTCAATAAGACATTGGAAGTTTTTGAAATTACTATGGTTTTTAGAAAATCTTATGTATTAATCGCCAATTGAACATAAATATCATTCTCGATTTTATTTGTCATTTCGCATAATTAATCATCATTCCCGCATTAGGTAAAGCGCAGTAATTTATTGACAATGAAGGAATTATTAATTAGTATTCTTTTCTAATGGCGAAGGAGAAGAGGAGTTTTATTCGGGATACTTTGCTTTTGTGGGTGGTCTCGACTTTTGGTCCGTTTCTGATTAAAGCCTTGGGGTCCACCTGGAAAATGGAACTTGAAGGCGAGGATAAATTAGACGAGCTGAGATCCAAGGGCGAAGGGATACTTTACGCATTTTGGCATAGCCGAATACTCCCGTTAGGGTATGCATACCGAAATAAAGGTATTAAAGTAATGATAAGCCAACATTCGGATGGGGAATTAATAGCAAAAGTAGTAGAACAGATGGGGTATCATCCTATAAGAGGTTCATCGACTAAAGGAGGCATGAAGGTGGCTCGAGAATTCTTGCGGGATGATTTGGAAGGCGATTTGGCAATAACGCCGGATGGTCCGCGTGGTCCCCGTAATGTGGCTCAGTCCGGAACGGTTTATATCGCCTCCCGCGGAGGGTATTATTTAGCTCCTGTCGGGGTTGATGCTTCCTCTAAATGGACTTTAAACTCCTGGGATAAGTTTATTATACCCAAGCCGTTTTGTCGCCTAAAAATAATAGTGGGCGAACCGATTAAATATCCGGAGGACATAAACCGTACCGAAATCGAAAAATACACCTCCGAACTTACCCAAAGGCTTAACCGTATCGTCACTGATGCCGTTTAATCCAAAGTAGGGATGCTGTATTGCTGTATGTTTATGTTTGTATATAATGTCCTAATGACTATTGGGGTTATTGTCTCCCTGCCTGTGCTGATTTGGTTGGGTTGGGTTAGGAAACATCATATACGCGAGCGGATAGGTATCTATAATGGCAGAATTAACAGTTTCCTAAATGGCAAGAGACCTATTTGGTTTCATGCCGCTTCGGTTGGCGAGGTAAGAGTATTGGCGGCGCTGATACCTGCTTATTTGCGGGAATCCCATAATAAGAAAATAATAGTTTCAACCGTTACAAAAACAGGCAGAGAAGAAGCGAAAAAAATTCTTCCAAAAGAATGCTTGGCGATTTTTATGCCCATAGATTTGAGGATATTCGTTCATAGGGCTTTTGATGTTATCAACCCCAAAGCGTTGATTTTGACTGAAACGGAATTTTGGCCTAATTTAATTTGTTATGCTAATGAAAAGGGTATTAAAACATTCTGCATAAACGGGAGATTATCCGATAAATCTTATCCAAAATATAAATTAGCGAAACCTTTGGTTAGAAGGGTTCTGTCCTGTATCGATTACTTTTTTATGCAAAGCAAAATGGATGCGGAACGCCTTGTCGCTTTAGGTGTGGATAAGTCGAAGGTCCTTGTTTTCGGCAACATAAAATACGATTTAGCCCAAACCGATTTGCGTATTAAAAAAGGAGTAAAAGCAGCGGAAAAACCTATTTGGGCAAAGGATAAGAGGGTATTGGTAGCAGGTTCCACACATAAGGGGGAAGAAGAGGTCATATTGGATGCATATAATCGATTAAGGGAAAATTATGATGATGTGTTATTAATTTTGGCACCGCGTCATTTGAGCAGAGCAAAAGAGATAAAGGCTTTAATTGAGAAGAACAAATTACGGGCTGTGATGAGAAGCGAGATAAAAGCGGGCAGGGGGGGCGATTATTTTAGTTCGGAAGATATTATCGTTTTAGATACTATGGGTGAGTTGAGATATGTTTATAATTGGGGGGAGGCGGCATTTGTGGGAGGGAGTTTGGATAAAACCGGCGGACATAATCCCCTTGAACCTGCGGCTTGGGGGATACCTGTAGTCTTTGGTCCCAATATGCGCAATTGCAGGGACATAGCCGATTCATTGGTGGATGAGGGTGGAGCGAAAGTAATTCATAACGCCGATGAGCTTTATCTGTTTTTCAATGGGTTGCTATCCGATGATGAAATTAAGCAGGAAATGGGATATAAGGCCGGTTTGGTTTCTGAAGAGAAAAGGGGAGTTTCCGTTAAAGTCGCCGAGCGACTCTATGATTTGATTTCGCACAAAAAAAGCAGGTTCCAACCCGCCGAAACAGCCGGATAAAAATTGGGAAATATAACCACACCGATTTTAAGGCCGATTTCACAAATATATAGGGGAATTGCTTTCTTGCGGAACAAGGCTTATGATCTCAAATTGCTTCGCGTCGGCAAACTCGATAAGCCTGTAATTTCCATCGGGAACATTAGTTTCGGCGGTTCCGGTAAGACGCCTCTCGTCCGTTATATCGCCGAAAAACTTTTAGCAAAAGGATTTAAGCCGGGGATATTGACTCGTGGTTATCATCGCCGTCGGAAAGAGGATGTTGTGTTTGTAAGTCCTCCGTCCGAAGGAATCACCTCCTATGATATCGGTGATGAACCATTTATGCTGGCAAGGCAATTGTCAGGGGCGGTTTTCGGTATTTCTGCAAATCGCCTTCGGGTAGGTCGGCGTATTATTCGAGAATTCGATATTGATATCTTTATCCTCGATGACGGATTCCAGCGCAGAAAACTATATCGGGACATAGACATCGTGGTGTTGGACACCAATAGAGATTCCGAGGGGGACAGGTTTATCTCTTATGGTTTATTACGCGAGTCTTTATCATCTTTGGTTCGGGCGGACATCATCGTTTTGAGGGGAGTCGGTAGTGATGTCAAGTCGGATGAGTTGAAAAACAAAATCCACAGATTTAATACTTCCGCAAAAATTATCGAAACCTCGATTGAGCCCAAAAATGTCTTATCAATAGATGGGAAAAGGGTAAAACCGATTTCTTATCTTCGGGGTAAGAAGGTGCTTGCCTTTTGCGGCATTGCTCAGCCTAATAATTTCAAAAGCTTGTTGATTGAACTTGGCGTGGAGATAAAATCGTTCATAGAATTCAAAGACCACCATTTTTATAATCGAAAGGATATGAATCGAATCGCTTCTTTGTTTTTATCCTGTGGAGCGGAGATATGTTTATCGACCGCGAAGGATGCAGCAAAAATATGGGAGATGGATATCGATTTTCCCCTGTATGTAGTTGATATAGATTATAATTTCAATTGCGATGATGCGGATTTGATTTTATTATTAATTACAAATATCATTGGAAAAACCTAATGGTTTTATGGAGTTGGTTGTGAAAGCGAATAATTATCACGATTATGATTTCCTGATTATAGGATCGGGGATAGCCGGTTTATCGTTAGCTTTGGAGCTTTCAAAGGTCGGTAAGGTGGCGGTGCTGACCAAAAAAAAGGAGAGTGACAGCAATACGAACTATGCGCAGGGGGGGATTGCCGCCGTGACTTCCGCCGATGATTCTTTCGAATCCCATATTCAGGATACGCTTCGGGTGGGACATGGATTATCGAAAAGGGAAGTTGTCGAAAAAATAATCCGTTCGGGGCCGGAGAATATCAGATGGCTTA
>JALSTH010000129.1 GCA_026983835.1 Candidatus Zixiibacteriota bacterium
CCGCTGAATGCTTCAACAACCAGATCATAGAAACGCATTTCCCGAAGTTCTTTATCATATTCCTTTTTGGTATCATCATATATTTTCATAAAGAGTTCGGCGCATTCATCGAAAGGGGGAAGATGCAGGTTTTTTCGGAGCAGGAATTTATAACCCGATGATAATCCCATTCGATTCATATCCACCCAACTAAATTTCTCATACTCCATAAGCGTTGAGCCCAAATCGAAAAGACAGGCTTTCAGTTTTTTAATCATTCTTACCCTCTAATGCTATTTTCGCAATAGTTTCTATCAGCTCGTCGAAATCAACGCCTATTTTTCGGGCGGCTTTTGGGACCAGTGATGTGGGTGTCATCCCGGGCAGGGTGTTTACTTCGAGGCAGAACAATTCGTTGTCGGGGCTTAACCTGAAATCCACCCTTCCATAGTTCCGACAACCCAAGACCTTAAATGCCTTTTTCCCAAGCAATTTACACTCCTCCGTTATCTCCTTTGGGATTTTAGCCGGGCAGATGTATTCTGATTTCCCCGATGTGTATTTACATTCATAGTTGTATAATCCGCCCTCCGGAATGATTTCGATTATCGGAAGATCGTAATCGGCTACAATAGAGACGGTCAGCTCTCGTCCGGGGATATATTCCTCTACGATTATCTTGCTATCATATTGAAAAGCATTGTCTGAAGCGTCCCCCACATCGTCGGGTGAATTTACTATCGATAATCCAACCGTCGATCCCTGCGAATTGGGTTTTATCACCAGCGGGAAACCAAAAGAATTTTCGATATTTGAGATAATCGATTTTTCATCGGGATGATTCTCCTTCTGGAGTGTAAACCATCTCGGCGTCGGAATATGGTTAGCTTCAAAAATCATTTTTGCGAAATTTTTATCCATTGCTGCTGCGGATGCGAGAACCCCCGAGCCGGTATAGGTGAAACCATAATAATCCAACATCGCTTGCATAATCCCATTTTCACCTATGCCTCCGTGCAATCCTATAAATATCAAATCGACTCCATCTTCCGATATCGCAGTCAATCGATCTGACAGGTAGCGTTTATCTAAATTACCAATCGCATTCTCCTCCATAGGTGATTCCCCGACAATAAATCGGTTATCGATTTTTATTTCCTTTAGAATGCCGGCACTGTCGATAGGGACAATCTTATGCCCGCGGTTCTTTAATGCTCGAGCGATATTAATCCCTGAAGCGATGGATACATTTCTTTCCGCCGATGTTCCTCCCAAAAGGACTGCTATTTTCATTTCTTTCCCTTTTTGAATTTAATCCATCTCGATATTAAATAAAGTGTTAAGGCTATCGAAAGGGCAACCAAAATTACTTTGCTGTACATACTGAAGAATGATCCAATATCTTCAAATCTATCCTTCATCAGAAAAACAGCTGTCATTAAAATGCCGTTCCAGATTGCGAAGCTAAGTAAAGTAAGGGCGCTGAATCTCTGCGAACCGAAATCACCTATACCTGCGGCGATGGATATTAGGGAACGGATGCCGGTGAAAAATCTTCCGCCGATGATGAGCCAACTGCCATATTTCGCCATCCATTCCTCCACTTTGGACAATTTTTGGGGGTTGTAATAGTTCCTACCGGGCATCAGGAAGAACTTCCTTCCCTTCGTTTTGCCGAGATAAAAAAGAATCAACGCTCCGGTTAACCCGCCTAAATTTACCGCCGCATATACGATTGGGAAAGAAATCCTGTTCGTCACGGCTAAATAAGTGCCGACTAAGGTTATTGTATCCCCCGGATATGGAGGGAATAAATTCTCGATTACAGACGAGAGAAACAAAAAGGCATAAATAAACATCGCCCCGTGAGAGGCAAGATATGTTATTTGCTCTTCGATGGAGATAACGCTACCCTCCGCTAATCCAATTCCGTTAATTTATAATGCCGGGTGAATTATTAAGGTTCATTCGGGGCGGAAATATTACATCCCGAGTAGTGAAATCGAAGCATATAACCCGAAGCCCTTCAAATCGAGTTCACGCTCTATTCCATCCGATTCGCTCTTGGAAACCTTCGCTCCGTTATACAGGACACCCAAATTAAGTTTGGACATCGACCCCAACATTATACTCGCTCCTCCGAATACCCTCCAATTCCATCCGCCATAAAAACCTTTATCGGGAGAGGTGATTACTCCGCTCTCGGCGACTGACGGGTCGTTGAATTTATAGCTGATGTAAGAGAAAGCATATCCCGCTGAAACTCCGGCAAATGGAGATATTGGGGCTTCGGGACCCACAGGTAGCTCAAATTTCAGGGTCAGCAAAACTGGAATATAATTTACTGTGTGTTTATACAATACCTTGGTGGTCGTGGTCGGCACACCAATTATACTCGTATCGACATCCACAGGAATTTTCTTTTCAAACACTTTGCGCCAAAAATTGACCTCCAAAGACAAACTAACCGATTCATCCACCTGCGAACCTGTTGCAAGTCCCAACAGCAATCCACCATTCAAATCCCCCTTTGGATTATAATACCCGACTTTGATTTCGGTGTAGGAATTTGAACCCCCCATAAAACCAAACCCCGAACGATAATTAAAGCTACCGGCATAGGAAGCCGCAGTGAGCGATAGAATCAACATCACCGGTAAGGTGATTATTGTTATAACTTTTCGGCGATTAGTCATTTAAACCTCCAGATCGTTTTGGTAAATTGGATTATTACCCAGCAAATAGCGTTATCGAATGTTCAACATTACTATGCCCCGAATTTATTCAGCCTTAGGGAATGGGCCAAAGCCAATCCCATCAAGTGCATACCGAGCCTTAACCCTAAAATTCCCTTGGAACAAGCAAGCTCATTAAACTCATCCACATCATCCCTTATCGCAGTAGGCGAATGCAACAACACCGGCACCGGATGCCAACTATGCGATTTGAGAACTGCGGGTGTCGAATGATCACCTGTTATAATCAATACCTCGGGATTAAGTTTTCTTAATCTCGGAATCTGTTTGTCGATTTCCTCAATTACCTTTACCTTCCCCGAGAAATTACCATCTTCTCCGCTGCTGTCCGTCTTTTTGAAATGAACGAAATAAAAATCGTATTTATCGCTATAGACATCTTCCAACGCCTTGAACCTGTCTTCGATAATAGAAGGTTGAGGGAGCAGATCCATCCCGATTAATTTGCTTACGCCGCGATACATCGGATATTCCGCAATACAGACCCCTCTTAGTTTGAATCGCTCATAAAGGGAGGGGAGGGGTTCGTAATAATCGAAACCCCGCAGAAGTATCATATTCGCCTTCTCTTCGTCAGTCAAAACTTCCCGAGCCCGGTCGATAAACTGCTGAACGATTTTTGCGGTATGTTCCGCTTTTTTTGTTAAAGCTTTTGCGGGTAATGGAGACTCCCCCACAACCTGCGGGTCCGTGTCCGCCAAATCTCCGGAAAGGTCTTTCCCTCTTAGGACGAACAAGGCTCGATGCTCTTTCACCGTTTCGAAGAAGTATTGGACATCGTAGTCGAGTTTGACATTTTCTTTTATCTTTTGCACTATACGCTTATTTGTTTCATCGTCTATTCTCCCAGCCCTCCTGTCGGTAATTTTACCTTCTTTGTCGATGGTGGCGAAATTTACCCGTGCCGGTACATCGCCTTTTTCCAAATCGAATTCCACGCCCAATGCGGATAGGACGCCCCTTCCGATTTGATATTTTAAGGGGTTATAACCGAATAAGGAAAGATGTCCGGGACCGCTTCCCGGAGTAATCCCCGGTCCTACAATTTCCAAAAGTCCGCAAGAAGATTCCTCAGCTAATTTGTCTAAGTTAGGAATATGAGCAACCTGTAATTCGGTTCCGATATCGTCGCTTTTAGGTATTCCGCCCACGCCGTCGAGAACCAATATGATTATTTTCCCGCCTTCGGGTCGGACTAATTTTTCATAAATCTCCGCATAATCCATTATTTTGTTTCCCCTTTATTATTTACAACCCCGTATCGGGATTGATGATTATATTATCTATCAACCTCGTATTTCCCAATTTGACCGCAAGGGATATCAATACTTTGCCATCAGGTTTGAGAGCCGGTTCCAATGAATCCCATTTATTGAAACTTACATAATCAATTCGTTTTAATCCATACTTGTTAAGCATATCTATGATTAAACTCCTTACGCTCCCGAAATCCGAGATCCCCGATCTGATAAGTTTTACACCTTCTTTTAAAGAGATATATATACCGATCGCCTTTTTCATTTGGGGTGGGGTTAGGTATTTATGCCTTGATGAAAGGGCAATACCATTTTCATCCCTGACGATAGGGCAGGGAATAACCTTGATGGGATAATTAAGCTCCCTGACCATTTTTGTGATGATGGCTAATTGTTGAGCGTCCTTTTGCCCGAAATAGGCTTTATCCGGCTGAACTATATTGAATAGTTTCGCAACTATTGTCGTAACGCCGCGGAAATGAGAGGGCCTCACTTTTCCTTCGAGTATATTTGCTATTTCCCCTATTTCCATATAGGTTGAATACCCGTTTGGGTAAATCGTCTCCGCCGAAGGAGCAAATACCAAATCCGTCCCGGATTCCTCCGCTAATCGGCAGTCTCGGTTTAGGTCCCTTGGGTAAATATGATAGTCTTCCGTCGGAGCGAATTGGGCGGGATTTACAAAGATACTGACCACCACGAAGTCGCATTCTTTCGCCGCCTTTTCAATCAGGCTCAAGTGCCCCTTATGGAATGCTCCCATCGTGGGAACAAGTCCGATTGTATGACCTTTGGCTTTTTGTTCGCCTATTAATTTTCTAACTCTTTTTATCGAACCGGATTTGAGCATCAGGAATAACTCTCCTCATCCGAAGGGAAATCTCCATTACGAATATCCTCGATGTATTTCGAAACAGCCTCATGTATCCGTTTGCTTAAATTTTCATATTTGCGAACATACTTCGCCTCGAAATTCGGGAATAACCCCAACATATCATATAATACCAAAACCTGCCCATCACAGCTATTACCTGCGCCTATTCCGATGGTTGGTATGGAAACCGATTCGGTTATTTCTTTTCCCAAATCAGCCGGTATCGATTCCAATACCATCGCGAAACAGCCCGCATCTTCCAACGCCTTAGCCGATTCAAGCAGATATCTTCTTACCTCCGGTTTTCGTCCCCTTACAATATAGCCGCCGAAACGATGAATGGATTGGGGGGTTAATCCTATATGTCCCATTACCGGGATTCCTGCTTGAATTATTTTTCTTATCGTGGGGGTGATTTCCAACCCTCCTTCTATCTTGACGCAGTCCGCTCCGCCTTCTTTTAGGAACCTCCCCGCATTTCCAACCGCCTCGCCTATATCCGCCTGAAAAGACATAAAGGGCATATCCCCTATCAGCATAGCCCGATTCAACCCGCGCTTTACGATTTTGGTATGATAAATCATTTGTTCCATTGTAGCGGATAAATTATTCTCCGCTCCGCAGAATACGGTGTTAAGGGTGTCCCCGACCAATACCATTTCAACCCCCGCTTCGTCCAAGATGAGAGCGGATGGGTAATCATAAGCGGTTAAAACGGAAATTTTTATTCCCGCCTTTTTGAATTTCCGTATATTGCGGATATTTATCTTTTTAATTTTTTTAGGGTCGAAATCAGTTTTATTCATATTCAAACTAAGGTAATAGATACCGCCTGCTTGTGAAAGGTTCCGATATGCTATCTATTAATATATCGAAATGGCGGGAATTGTTAATAAAATTAAAATTATTCGAATCAACTATCAGCAAAGGTGAATCGTTATAATGCGCAAAAAAATTCTCATATTCCTTATTCAGAGCCGAGATATATGGCTTATCGATATTCCGCTCAAAATGTCTGCCCCTGCGCCGTATCCTCTCCATTAAAACCTCATCGTCGGCGACAAGATAAATTACAAGGTCAGGTTTTACAAGGTTTTCCCCCAAATGCGGAGCTATTTTTTGGTACAGGGCATATTCGCGGTCATCGAGGTTCAATCTGGCGAAAATACCGTTTTTCTCGAACATATAATCGCAAACCGTACCATTGCTGAATAAATCGCGATAAACTACATCCTGCAACTGCTGAAATCTGCTCACCAAGAAAAACATTTGAACCTGAAATGAGTAATGTTTTGGATCCCTATAGAAATCCTCCAAAAACGGATTTGTTTCCACTTCCTCTAAAATCAGTCGCATTTTAAGCCTTTTGGATAAAGCTATTGCCAAAGTGGTCTTTCCCGCACCGATAACCCCTTCAATTGCTATGTAAGATAGAGGAGCCAATATAACCCCCTCCTTCGAATATTTCGATTTTTTGTTTTTTCATAAAATCCGTTGAAAGCAGATTACTGTATAATTCTCCAGTTATCGGACATTTTAAATTAGGCGATAAATCGATTAACGGTTTGAGCATAAACGCCCTCGCTTTCATTCGCGGATGGGGAATTTTGAGAATGGAGCTTTCAACGATTTTATTTTCATAGAGTAAGATATCGATATCGATTATTCTCGGTTTCAGGACCCCTTTTTGCCTCCGTCCCATTTCTTGCTCGATTTCCTTGCAAGTTGTCAACAGTTCATCGGGGGCAAGCATCGTATTTATTTTGATTACATTGTTCAAATACTTGGGGTGATTTTCCACCTCGACGGGTTCAGTTTCGTAAATGGGAGAAACCGCTTCAATTGATATGGAAATTGAAGCGTCTAAAAGTGAAATAGCTTTGTCTAT
>JALSTH010000130.1 GCA_026983835.1 Candidatus Zixiibacteriota bacterium
CATCATATATATCATATGATATTTGCTGTAGCCGGCGGTGGATTAGAGGTTTAAGACAGCAAAATACAAGATAACGCCAGAATAGAGGGTGCTGTAGCCGGCGGTGGATTAGAGGTTTAAGACAGCGATAAGGCGGAGTTCGAGAAGCGGATTAAAGCTGTAGCCGGCGGTGGATTAGAGGTTTAAGACAGCATAATAGGATGGGGATATGCGCAAGATGAAGCTGTAGCCGGCGGTGGATTAGAGGTTTAAGACAGCGTTAATCCGAGGATACCCATCGAGTTTTTGCTGTAGCCGGCGGTGGATTAGAGGTTTAAGACAGCCCGCCGGATTAAAAAAGGTTTGATATGTTTTAAGAGCCGCCGATTGCAGTAAAATTTAAAGAGGAGACTTAATAATCGGGAAAATCCGAAGTCGATAATATTTTCACTTTTTGGATGTATTTAGGTTATTGATTAAAAGAATTGTGCTTAATTTAGAGGATTTTAATATTTTATTATGTAGTTTATATTAGATAAAGGCTTCAGTTATTTTTTCATAAGTCTCCTTATTATCTCGCGTTTTACACCAAATAAACGCAGAATAAAAAAAGGAGCTAAAATGAAATATTTAGCTGAAGAAATAGGCGCCTTCGCCATCTCATTAATCTTTAATAAGGTTATGAATGAAGTGGTTGAAGCCTTCCACAGTTTATTTGAGGAAGATGATACCACTGACGGCGAATAAGCCTATTAAAAAGGAAAGCAAGTCCTATACTAAATATATAAGGGCTTGCTTTCTAATTTTATTAATATATATTTTTTTTGGTATCTAAATAATAAAGAAGGTTCTTGGTTTTTATAGTTCGAGGATTTCGCCGGATAACTCCCCGGCTTTTTTTCGGCTGGCATATTCGTAGAGCGTGCGGAATGATTTCTGAAGTTGCCCTATCGCTTCCCTTATGTCGGAAGTTTTTATCACTACGGGCTGGTATCTTGTTTTTTTCGCAAGGTTTGCAAAATTCGGGCTTTTTCGGTTGGCAACAAATAAATCGACATCCCCGACAATCTCGATAATCTTCTTCATCTTGTCCGATCCCATATGATCCATACCCCTCGCAGTATTTTCGCGCTTCTCAATAAATTCCGGCTCCGACCCCTCGAAGATGTCATAGATATAGAAAAACGGCGAATCGCCTAAATGCGTTTTCGGTATGTTCTCGCCATCTTTTGACCCGATACAAACTCTGAGTTTTTCCATATTCACTCCATCGTTGCTACAGATAACCCGATAAATCCATCCTAACAATATAGCCTGACGCCCATCGGTAAGCAACCCAATTGTGCATCGGTCAGAGAATCCATTTACGCTTGATGTTCCATAAGCTTGCGGCAAATAAAAAGACACAAAACGCACCGAGCAGAGTTATATCGAGGGAAAACGGCATAGCGTTTGCTCCCCGAACAGCGCCATGGAGTATGTCGGCTCCATAGGTCAGGGGGAAAATATAGGAAAACGGCTTTAGAAACACGGGTAGCCGCTCGATAGGGAAAAATAAGCCGCAGAGAAAAATCATAGGGAAACGGAAAAAGTTGGAAAAGGTTTGGGCTTCAAATACTTCGCTCACCGCAACAGCGATGAAAAGGCCAAGGAAGGTCGAAGCCACGGCGATTAAAAATATGGCAAGTATGAACGCACCCCATAAGACATTGGACAGGTTGATGATAAATGCCGCCATAATGATTGGCACGAAGGCGTTAGCCACGCCGAATAGGATAGCACCGCTGGTTTTAGCCAACATTAAAATTTCAAATGGGATCGGGGCAAGCAAAAGCCTTTCGAAGGAACGGTTCTTTTTCTCAAATGTTACCGTAACGGCAAGCATCGAGGTGGTGCCGAAAAGGATGGATATGCCGACAACTCCCGGTAGCAATGTGGGAATGCTTCCCAAACCGCTTCCGGACTTTATGAAAAACATCCCCGTCCACGCCAATGGGAAAATCAACCCCCAACTGATATTCGGGGGTTTCAGGTAATAAGTCCGCATATCCTTTACCAAAATATTCCAAAATGTAATCCAATATCTCATCGGCCACCTCCTGCTTTTTCCCTTTCTTTATGCATAACATCCGCCTCGATGCCGGTGATTTGTACAAAGACATCCTCAAGGGATGTTCTCATTCTTCGCGCTTCCGAGACCTCGGCCCCACGATCCTCCAGAAAGCGAACCAACGGGCCAACAGGGATGGGTCTGTCAGCCTCTATTCGAATCAACCCATCCTTCAAGTTTTTGAATTCGAGGTCGGGAAAGGATTTTGAAAGTTCTTTTTGTACATTGTTCAGCATATTCGTATATGCAATCTGGACCACATATTTTTCTTGAATCGGCTGGATGAGGTGTTCGACTGTGTCGGTTCGTACGATGTTGCCCGATACAATGAAAGCTATGCGGTCACAAAGCCGTTCCGCCTCCTCTATGTAATGAGTAGTCAAGAAAATTGTTGCTCCCTCGTGGTGCAGGTCGGCAATGAGCTGACGCAGTTGCCTGGCGCTGGCGACATCGATGCCCGTGGTCGGTTCGTCTAAGAATAAAATCTCAGGTTTATGAATTATTCCGGCGGCAATTGTGAGTTTGCGCTTCATTCCTTTGGAATAGCCGCCGAATTTACGATCCGCCGCTTTGGTCAAACCGAAAGAGTCCAGAAGCTCGGAAGCACGGGCTTGTCGTTCAGCCTTGCCAATTCCATAGAGTGCCGCACAGAAACATAGGTTATCGAAACCGGTGAGTTCCGGGTAGAGATTACTTTCGTCCGGAACAACGCCGATGAGATGCTGAGCCGCTTTCGGCTTGTTCGTGCAATCGATGCCTCCGATGTGAATAGTTCCAGAATCCGGGCGAGCCAATCCCGTAAGCATATTGATAGTTGTGGTCTTACCCGCACCGTTTGGCCCAAGAAATCCGAACAACTCACCTTTGCGAACGCTGAACGAAATCTCCGAAACAGCCTCAACCTCCCCAAAATGTTTCCTCAATCCCTTTACAATTATGGCATCTGTCATTTCGCATTTCTCCGCAAGACGCAAGGAAGCTTCTCGACATCGCTATGATATAAATTAACCCGCTTTATAGCGTATTCTTGCTTCTTCTCGTTCAACCGACTCGGCTTTTCGCAGCATTTATTCGCATCGCACACAGTTATATTCCCTTCGTTCAAATAATTGTATTAATGCCTTCCATTGCGAAAATGACATTTATTTCCTTTTCGGATCCAACAAGTTTTCGGCGATTTTTTTCCATCTCGACAGGGTAGCCTCGTCGACTCGGTAATGGACGAAATACCCTTGCTTATTCGCTTTGACAATGTTGGCGTCTCGCAGGACACGGAGATGTTGAGAGACCGCCGCGGGGGTAATGCCGAGGCGATTAGCAAGGGCATTGACACAAAGCGAACGATTCTTGAGCATTTCGATCATTCGCACCCGTGTATTCACGGATAGTACCTTGAACATTCGGGCTGTCTTGTCGGCTTCGGACATCAGCACCTCATTTTGATTAAGTTTCCACGCAGATACTAAACAATTTAATGAAACCTGTCAACTAAAAAATATATTTTTTATCGACCCCAAATATAATCCCTTGCATTACATAGTTGCCGCTGAGGTTGGGGGACATTTCCTACATATATCGGGTGGGGCGTATTATCGGAGAGGATTTCTCTGATATTTTCGGTTATATATTTCGGATAGCATTTTTTTTGGGAAGCTCATCGATTTCAATCCAAGCCGATCGCTGATGATATCTCTCGGCGGATTCCAATATAGGCTCGGTGATTGCCTTGACAAGAAAATAAACTTCAAAGAAATGGTTTTCGGCAACCCTACCGGCGGTATCATTCAGTCTATCGGCAATGAATTCCCGAATCAGCAAACACCGAACTATCTCGACATCGCACCGAAGTTCTTCGCGGCATTCCCGCACAACAGATTCGGCGATGGTCTCGCCGAATTCCTGATGCCCGCCGGGGAATGACCACCACGCATCCTCACCGTCATTAACTTCGAGCAATAAAACCCTATCATCGTTTACCAGCAATGCTCTGCCGATATTGTGAATCTTTGGGCGCTTCCTAATCCACATCGCTCATCTTCCAAAAGTATGAATTTAGCATCACAGAGAATTCCAACGATCGAACATCAAAACCTGTCCCATTAGCTGGCAGTTTTTCTACGATAGGGCATATTCTTCCCCCATTTGACGACAAACCGGGATATTGAAATAGTAAATAAATGGTGGTGTTTATTGGACAAAATCTGAACCTTTTTTGAGCAAAATCCAGAGGATTTTGCGGATTGAATCCCGCCCAGCGTCTCCGCCCAGCCGACCAAACGGCTGAGCAAAACAGAAAAATTTTCTCTACATTTTTTAAGTTTTTCGCGCTCCCTTTTTTCTTTTAATAAGGAAAAGAAAATTTTTCTGTTTTGATATTCTGCTAACCACAGAATGGTGGAGCCGCTTCCCACCCCAAACGGAGCGGGCGGGCAAAAATTCATTTCCCGCAACCCCCCTTTTCTTTTTGCCCGCCCTCATTGACCGCTTCGCGGGCGAGCCGATGATTTTTATACCAGCGAGGCTGGTATACTGCTAATTCAATTTATTTTATCAGCAAAATCAATAAAATTATCAAACCAATATCTTTTGTAATTCTCTAAAACCTCTGCTATTCCTCGCCTTGGTTTGAGCAACAGTTTTGTATTTATAATAAAACCATTGTATGAAAAATCTCTGCTTTCTTTTTGTTCGCCTGTTTCAAATATCCTTGAATAGCCGTCAATTTTTCTATATCCGTCCGCATGCTCTGTCCCTTTTGGATCAACAAACAAAATCAAATAGCGTTTACCTTTTTGCGCCCAAAAAATGAAGTCCGGTTTAAAATTCGCGATTTTATTTTCCTTTGGATTGTAATAAGGAATCAAAATCTCATCGAGCGTTTGGTCAAGCTTTGAAAACATCCACCAGTCAAATTGTGAAAAAACATTATCTGGTCTGGCGAGATATTCTTCCAATTCTTCAATGAATTTCACCTCGCTATCAACATTAATAATATGATTTAAATAATCAATCTTTTCTGTTTCTGAAACAATCACCGGCAGGTAGTAATGATTAGCTAAATACTTAATTTTAATTTTTTGATTTTTTATTTCAAAATTCCCCGCCTGCTCAAACAAAGTCATTTGCCTTTCAAATTCTTTTCTAGGAATTTTACCATACTGTTTATCTAATTCCTTTTGTCTTTCGGGATAATGTTTAACTTCTTCAAACTTTCGTCTTATTTCATCATATTTTTCGCCATTGGTAAATCTAACCTTTTTAAAATGGATGATCTCATTTTCTAGCTCTTTAAACTTTTCAAACTCTTTGCTTTTAACGCCGAGATAATCAAAAATTCGGTCAAGAATTAACTCTGGTTCAAAGAGCGAATTTCTTTCGCTAAAATCATAATATCGCTCTTTTTTTTCAAAACTTTCTTTGGCCTTCTTTAAAACCTTCACTTCACAATGATATTTGATTAAAGCGATTTTGTCTCCCAAAAATCCATAAAACTGCGATGTTAATTCAAAATCTTCACTACTAATAGTATATTTTTGTATATCTTTTTCTTCAGCAAAAATTTTTTTGGAATCTTTATAGACCGGTATAAGTAATACCGCATTATGCCGCTTGATATATTCATTGTTCCGTTCAAAAAATTGTCCCAAATTTCTACCCTCGGTTTTTTGAACGCTCAAAACATTCATTATTTCTTTTAAATTCTCCGCATTCGTCCCAAAAATAAATAAGCTCTCAAGCGGCAAGATTTGATTTTTGATCCTATTAAACAACTGCTCTTTTATTTTTTTTGCATTAAATAAGTTTTGAAGCCGCTTCCTTTGGTATTTCCGCGGCTCTATTCGGACGCCTCTGCCAATCGATTGCAGAACAAATTTTTTGGCATCGCTTCCAACTCCAATATTCACGAACAAAAGCAAATTCGGCCTGTTAGAATCCCAGCCCTCGTAAAAAGAGCGAGAACCCATTAAAACATTTATATCAGAATCATCGCGATTTATTCGCCTAAAATAGCTTTCGTTTTCAAAACTTTCATTTATTTCGTAGCCATCAAGTTTATCCTTCAGCCAGCCGGAAATGTCGCCTATTTTAATTAACGCAAATGGCTTTTCAGCAGTCATTAGTCTAAAAATCAACTCATTTCTATTGCCGGGAATTTTTAAAACCTCAATATTGCCCGGAGTTTTGGCATTCAAAACATATTTCAAAACATCTTTATACTCTAATTTTGAAATTAAGTCGGCATTGATAACACAGCCTAACTCCTCAAATTCAAATTTGGAATTGTCGCGAAATTCTTGAGCAATCTCCTCTTTTGCTTTTTTAAGTAAATCCGCCCTAATCTCATTTTTTGCAACTTTTTCCAATTCTCTAAAAAATAGCTCCAAATCAGAATCTTCTACCGATACAGAATTAACCAGCGTCAAAAGAAGTGGGCGATGATATAAGGATTTGTCAACTTTCCTGATTTTTTCAAAATACTTGATTATATAGGTTAAAAGCAGAAGTGTTTTTAAAACGATTTTTTGTTTTTCGATTGGAGAAAAATCGCTTCGTTCGCGAAACGCGTTAACCTCAGCAGATGACACATAAATATGCTTACCGTATCCTTCCTCAACGAATTTTGAAAGATTGAAATTAAAAGCGCAGGTTGCAAAATCCCTTGGATCGGTAAATGTGGCGGAAAAATTGAACAAAAATCCATTCCTTGAAAGTATGGAGTATAAAATCTGTCGCTTGCTGTCTTCTCTATCGCCTTTGTGGGCTTCGTCCAAAAGAATATACCATTTACCGCTATTGTCATAATTTCTGAAATTAACGATCTTCTCTTTTTGAATATCGGAAATTAAGTCAGAACGGTAATAAAAAACAGTAATTTCGTTTTTGGCAAAAGGCAGAGCGTTCTCGCGCTTTACGCTTTCATAATCTCTCAAATTTTTAAGGTTAATTTTTGTGTCAACATTAAAACTGTTAAATTCTTCAATATGATTTTTGAACTGGTCTAAAAGGTCGTCGCGATGAGCTAAATAAAGAATCTCCCTTGCTGGCAATTCTTTTCCGGCAATAAGTTTGCCTAAAAGCTCAATCAATTTAACAATGATCAGAGTTTTTCCAGAACCTGTCGCCATCCAAAAACTCATCCGATTGATAAAGTGAGCAAATGAAATCTTGTTATCTTCCACCGGATAATCTTTATCATATTCCAATAGATATTTTGCCGTTTTCCCTTCTCGTTTCTTCTTTAAGTCATAATCAAAATTACCTTCCAAGCCATTTGCCTGATACTGTTCAAATAAAGCAATTTTATTTTCCTTTTTATCTTTAAAATAAAGCCACAATGCCTTTAATCCATTATGAAGCGCTTGTTTTTGAAAATCAAAAAGCGTTTTATCTTTTGAAAAACTTGCAAAATCAAACCCCTGCCACTTTGCCGGCAAGTTTTCAAAAGAAATATCGTCTATGATATTTTGTAAATATAGTTTAGACATTGTTTTTATAACTTACATAAATCAAAGGTTTGTATCTGGCATTTTGTACTAATCGTTTCCAATCAGCCAGCTTCATATGAAAAATCAAAGAGTTTAATTCTGAAAGATTGCTAAATTTCTGCTTTCTTTCAAAAACAAGCCACAAACAAATCGTCTTAACTTCCTTCTCCTCGTCATTGATCTGAATTTTACTTTGGTTATTTTGTAGCAGTTTAACCGTATTGATTGCCTGATCGACTACATAATTCATTTTCTGTGGAGTGCCAAACTTAACAAAGTGGAGTGTTTTGTCTTTATACAAATCTACCTTTTCTATCTTATACTTTTTGCACAAAGTTTCGTTTAATCTATCACAATTAACGAATCCCTCTCGACCCTTTCTTTGATTAAACTCTGGTTCTGTCTTATCACTAACATCTTCCTGCACCTTAATCTCAATACTATCAACCTCTTCTTTTAAGAAATCTAAATATGATTGGTTGAATTGATACCATTTGCCATCAATAAGACAATATCGTTCTTTTTCTTCCACAAAGTCCAATGTTCCTTTAAGTGAAACAGAAAAATCTCTGCCAAACTCGTTGTGAACTTTTACTTTTACTTCATTAAGTTGTGTCTCCAGATTGACATTCTTATCTGAAATAAATTGTCTCAATCGATCTAATGTAAGCTCTCCTTTATCAGTACGAGAATCGCGATTACCTCTCACATAAAAGCTATATTCATATTGATCAGAAAAAATAAAATCCACCCCTGACAGAGTAATATCACTTTCTTGCACCGTAGATGATTGAGACGACCCCGTTAAAACCTTAGCAAGTAAACCATCAAGTTTTTTCTGTGTTTCTTCATCCTCTACAAGAATAACCTTTGGCAACTTTATTCGTGACTTTTGTTTCAAAACTTCTTCAATCTTCCTAATAAAATCTGGCAATTCTTCGGGTTTAATTTCAATATTAAACTGAGCAGAATGTCCAAGGCTTGCAGTTTTACCCCATTTATCCTTGTCAATTGTTTTGGCTCGCAAAAAATGAAGTGATTCGCCGCTATCAAAATCAATACCACTACCCTCTTGATAAGTCGTAATAATCTTGTTTTTGCGGCTTTTGTAAAATTTTGAATTTTTTATTTTAGGATTTATATCGTCAGCGATCCTTTCTGCTAAATTAAGTCCGAAATCGCTATCGCAAAAATGTTTCAAATAAAAATGTGACTTACCAAGACTAACTGCATAAACAATTTCAGAATTATAAACGAGCATTGTCGCAAAGTATATCTTATTTTGCGGCCTTTCTGTTTCACCAAAAAAATCTTTATAAATTTCAGTCCACCAAATTGGAATCGGTTCTGGATCATTTGAAAAATAAAAATCAAGAGTAAATCCGTCTATAATTTTACTTGCAATCTTTTTCAACCCTACAGACTCAAGTTTTGCAACAAGATCGTCCTTCTGTCTAGTATTAATTTTGTATAAATTAAACTTTGCCATATTCCCACCAAATCAATGGCCTAATTAACTTATAATCTAAATTTTTAATATCAATTGGTTCATCATCTCCTTCCAGCCATACTTTATCTGCTTCTATTCTCTTTATCCACTTACCGGTAAGGTTAGACAAGGTTTCAGCAACATCTATATTCGGATAGAGTTTGTTTAAATCAACTTTGACTTTTTCTTTCTTGTAATCAATTTCCAGCGCTTTTAACATTTTTTCGTCCTTCATAAAGACATATTCCTGATACGGGCTTCTCCCTGGAACATTAAACAAATCGCCATCCTCGTATTTACAATTAGCCAATGTTTCTTCATATTGCTCAAGTTCGTAGTATTTGAAGAATCCTCTTCCTTGATATTCTTTTACTTTTTTTGAAATGCCGGATTTATCATACGCCAAAACTTTCTTCATTCTTGGCAAAACCACGCTATAAAAATGTTCGCCCATTTCCACGCCCAACCATTTTCTGCCAAGTTTGTGAGCAACTGCTGTGGTTGTGCCGGAGCCAAGGAAGAAGTCAAGAATGAAATCATTCCTATTGGATAAGGTTTCTATGATTCTTTTAAGAGGATATTCAGAATTTTCTGTTTGAAAACCTGTAGTTGATGAATACCCCGTAATATCTAACCAATAATTATCTATATAAACAAAATCTCGTGGTTTAACCCAGTATTGTATTTTACCATTTTCGTTTTTTCTTATAAATTCAAGAGTCTTTCCGGTTTTTTTCCAATATTCTTCCAAAGTCATTTTATTAGCATATTCTTGCAAATATTTATTATAATTTTTTACTGCTTTATATGCTCTTTCTTTACTCCACTTCCATTGACCCTTATCAATATTAACACCTAATATTTCGTATCTCATAGTGGGTCTATCATAAGCTTCACCTTTATCAAAACCTGTCCACCTACCTTTTTCTTTTTGTTCTTTGCTTGCATCTTTTACAAATGGATTGAATCTTGAATTTTCATTTTTGCTATACCAATAAAAATTATCATAAGACACGGCTAAGCTATTTATACCTTCAAACTGAGTAAAGAGTCCTGCTTTTGATGCACCTCGAGAAACAATAATCTCGTTCCTGAAATTCTCTCTTCCAAACACATCATCCATCAAACATCTCATAATCCAATTACCGTTGTAATCACAACGCACAAAGATGCTTCCTCTTTCATTTAGCCAATTTTTGGCAATACGCAATCTATTTTCTAGCAGTGTAGCCCAATTAGCATCTTTATAATTCGTGCGATATAAAAACTGGTCCGAAGAATCTAAATTAAACGGTGGGTCAATGTAGATCGTTTGCACCTTTTCTTTGAATTTCGGAAGAATTGTGTTTAATGCCTGATAATTTTCGCTCTTTATCAGCCAGCCGTTCAAAGATCTGTCTAAATTTTCAAACTGGCCCAAAATCTCAAGCTCTAAATTTTTAAAATATTTCGTATCAATCGGCAGGTGTTCGTATTTTTTGGCTAAATGTTTGCCTGTTAAATCTGTTTCAATAACATCTTTGACTTTGAAATCTTTATCTACAATGCCAAGCTCCTGCCATTCTTTAATTTGCTCTTTGATATTTTTATGCTTCAAAATTTTCTCAATGAGTTTTAAATCTTTTATTCTATCCAGTGTAATTACATAGTTTGAATTTTTAACAAACTTTGGCTTGTTCCAGATTTTTACCAGCTCATCTTCAAATTGCGAGATAAAATCAATGATTTTAAAAGCAATGTCTTTAAGAATTTGTAGTTGATTAACTCTATCTGCGCTCCATTCTTTTGCTCCTTCCCAAAAATATTGATAACTCCAGAGTTTAAATTGTTCCTGTAAAAATGCTTTAGCGTTTTTGTTGATAAAGAAATCAACCTCGCTTTGTTTCTTAAAAATCCTAAAAGCTCTTTCTAATTCTTCTTCTTTTATGGTTATACCTTTTCTCTTTATAGCTTTTAATATCTCACCTGTTTTGGTCTTTCTGCCTCTTTCAGAATACTCCACGCCAAAAACAATTGTGCCGTCATCGCGGACTTTGCTTAACTCAAAAACGAGCGAGCGTTTCTCGTTGGCTTTCTTGTTTTCTATCTTTGAAGCGTCAAAGTAAAATTTGAATCCATCAAACTCAACCGGCAAGCTTCTAAAAATGCGATCGGTTTTGACATAATATAGCATCTGCGTTTTCCAAAAGAGGATAACATCTTTTTCATCGGTATAAACTTTTTCGTAGATATTGTTATGAAATGGCGTAGAATTAAAATAAATTGATCCGCTTTCCGTAAAATAGCGGCTAAAAAAGGAGTAGAGTTTGTCAAAAAGTTCATCTCTAAATTTAGGGTGGCTCTTTAATGCCTTCTCAATGTCTTTTTTGAGGATATCCTCAATCTTGCGGTAGTAATTTGATTTTATTCTCATCAAATTAACAAAACCGCCTTTGCCTTCAATCTTGGCGCCGATAAATATATCCTGTAGAGCTTTATAAAATTTTTGTTCTTTAGTCATAATTAAGTCACTTTAATAAATCATCAACAGAAACATTTATGGCTTTGGCTAATTTTTGGAGAGTGTCAATTGAAGGATTAGTGGTACCTCCTGACTCCAGTTTTATTACTGTGTTATAGGAAATATCAGCCAATTTAGAAAGCCGGTCTTGCGACAAGCCCTTTTGTTTCCTTAACTTTTTTATATTTTTGCCTATTTGTGAAATCTCCCTTGACATTGTAGTATCAAAATAATAATATGTATATATAGAGTAATCACTATCTATAATTATGATACAAAATTATTTTAATAATGTAAAGAGAATTTTGGGGAGTTTAATTTCAAATGCCCGCGCACGGGAGGGCTGGGGCAAGGGCATTTACTTTTTTCTTTTCTAAAAATCATCGGCTCGCCCGCGAAGCGGTCAATGAGGGCGGGCAAAAAGAAAAGGGGGTCTGGGGGAAATGAATTTTTGCCCGCCCGCTCCGTTTGGGGTGGGAAGCGGCTCCGCCATTCTGCGGTTAGCAGAATATCAAGTGAGGACAAGGAAAGGCAGGTTTTGAGCATAGAAGCCCAGCTTGCCGAATTAAGGGAGTTTGCCAAGCAAAACGGGCTTTTTATCGTCCGTGAATTTACCGAGAGCAAAACGGCCAAAGAGCCGGGGCGGGAAATATTCAATCAAATGCTCTCGGAAATTGAAAAAGGAAACGCAGAGGGAATTTTAGCGTGGAATCCCGACAGGTTGGCGAGAAACAGCGTTGACGGAGGACGAGTGATTTATTTGGTGGATACCGGAAAAATCATATCGCTAAAATTCCCAACATTTTGGTTTGAAGCGACACCGCAAGGAAAATTTATGTTGAGCGTCGCTTTCGGACAAGCGAAATATTACACCGACAATTTAAGAGAAAACATTTTGCGGGGAATACGGCAAAAGATACGGGGAGGCGAACTTTCGGCAAAAGCCCCGCTCGTATATTTCAACGAGCCAAGATTGCGGACTATTGAGCCAGACAAGAAAACTTTCAACAAAGTGAAAAAGTGCTTGGAGGCTTTTGCCACCGGAAATTACACCTTGTCTCAAATTCGGGACAAAATGTTTTCTCTTGGCTTGGTTGGCCAAAGAAGCGGAAAGAAAATGTCTTTGTCGTCCGTTGAGTATATATTGAAAAACCCTTTTTACTACGGATATTTTCTTTATCGTGGAGAACTGCACAAAGGAAGCCACAAGCCGATGATTTCAAAGAAACTTTTTGACAAAATACAAAAAGCCCTCAAAGACAACGGCAAGCCCCGCAAAAAGCGGAAAGAGAGAAAAGAATTTTTGTTTTTGAATTTCGCAAAATGCGGAGAGTGCGGATATTCCATAACGGCGGAAAGGCACATCAAAAAAAGCGGGCTTGAATTTGTTTATTACCGCTGTACTAAAAAGAGCAAGACAATAAAATGCCGACAAAGCCGCTTTTTGCGGGAGGAAAAATTAGCCGAACAAGTAAAAGAACATTGTCAAAAAGTTTCTTTGCCCGATGTTTGGCGGGAAAGATATTTGAACAAATTGAAAGAATGGGAAAACGATAACCGCCAAACATCGGATCTTTTCGCTCAAAATCTCAGAGGGAAAATCGCCGCAATCAAAAAGAAGCTGGAACGACTGACGGACGCTTATCTCACGGAAGCGTTGGAGCTTGCGGAATACCAGCAAACAAAAAACGCCCTGACGGCGGAAAAGAAAACTTTAGAGGAAAAATTGGCGGATTTTGAGCGAAAAGGGAATCGTTGGCTCGAACTCACCCGAAACTGGATTTTAGAGGCCAACCAAGCCAAAAATCTCGCTTTTTGAGAAGATTTTTCGGAAATGAAAAATCTTCTCAAAAAAATCGGATCGAACCGCCGCCTTGCGGCGAGGCGGAACAATCCTCAAATTCAATATGGTGGAGGCGGCGGGAATCGAACCCGCGTCCGAAGATAATTCCTGTGTTTTACCTACACGCTTAGCCTATCTTTTTAGCTTCGCGGACTCAAGCGCCGATAGGCAGGCTCTCAAAACCGCTATCTCCTTTGTTTTCGACCCGAAGTCCGGAGAAAACCTCGGGCTTATCCCGCTAAAACGACGCCACATCCATCAGCTGCAGGCTCGCCGACGGCAGGCGCGCTGCTATCTAATTAAGCAGCGAGTGCGTAGTTATAGTTTGCGTTTCTTTTTACGCATCGGATGATTAACGAGGTAACCGATATCCTCGGCGTGCAAAAACACCATCCCTATCCCCGTCGAAACCAGTTCGCCCCCAAATCCTGTTCCAATTTCAACCATCGACATCCCTATCCATAAATTTATACCGTCCAATCGTCCTTATTGTTTCCCAATTTAATCAAGGAAACTTATCGTAATATATAATAATTATTCCATCGGCACACTATTTTTATTATAATTATTCTTTGTAAACCTTTCGTATTGTTTTGAGTATAAATATATACAATTAAACAACCGGAATCCTTATTCCATAAATCCGGAGAGATAAAATGCTAAAAGCCCTCGAAAATCAACTTAAATCCTTAGCCTCTCAAGACGAAGAAATATTCCTCAAAGCGCTGCAGGATCATTTAGGACATAAACCAAACGAAGAACAAGTAAAAGCGGTTAAGGAATTTATATTCCTTTTGCCGCCGACATTGAAGCAGCTTAGTCGTTATCTTAATGAGCCTTCAGTCCCATCCGAAGTTAAAAAGATAAGCGGCAACATAATTACATACATATATGACCCCGAGGATTATCTTCCAGAAGGCGAATGCGGATTCTTGGGATATTTGGATGATGCTTATCTGGTGGTCTCCGCTTATTTGAAGCTGCAGGATGTTTATCTAAAGGATTGGCGCGATAGGTCCCCCGAAGATTTGGAACTCCTCAAGCGGGTCCGTGACCTATACCATATCCCCAAAATAGTCATTCCGGATATCACTGCAAAGATTGACATTCTATTGGAGTCTTGGCTTAAAGGGGAGACCGCTTATCCTGAGGGAAAGAACGAGTAATGGGGACTGCGACAAAGAAAAGAAGGGTATATGGCGAACATTTTACCCCTATACGGATATTTAAAGAATTTATATTACCCGAAATAAAAGATGATCTTTACCAATATGTGTGGGTCGATTTATTCGCTGGAGAAGGTAATCTAATTCTCCCTATTTTAGAGTTAATCCCAAATAATAAAAGAATCAACTTCTTTAGGAACCATATTTTTCTTTTTGATGTTCAAGATGAATTTATTGAAAAATCTATAGAAAACGCTATAAAATATGGTATTCCGCCAGATATCGCAGTAGAAAATATTAGACATATGGATACTATTAAAACTTATCCCAATTTTTTGCTTAATTTAGAATTTCCAATTTATCATATAACAAATCCTCCTTATCTTTATATCGGATACATCGCCAAAAATTCGGGGACTCAAGTGTATTTGGAATATTTCCGTGGAGGCAATGAAGGGTATCAGGACTTATATCAACTTGGGATGATAAATGATCTACGAAAAGGTATCCCAAAAATGATATATATAATTCCTTCCAATTTCCTATTTGGAGCATCGGTATCGAATAAGATAAGAGACGACTTTTTAAAATATAATACAATTAAGAAGGCAATAATATTTGAAAAAGAAATATTTGAATATACGGGGACAAATGTCGCAATTTGCTTCTTCGAAAAAAAGGATATTCCAAAAAATGAAATAATATTTTTTGAAGGTACAAAAATTAATAAATTAATACAAAAAAGAGTTTATACATTGGTTCCCAAAAATCATTATCGCGCAGGTAGTGAGTTTGAAAAGTTTCTGGACGAAAACCGATCTCCTAAGCCATTGGGTATCAATTACTACCTAACCAAAATGGATGTCGAGAAAAATAAAGGAAACTTTGAGATAACCGTTATAGACGCAAATAATTTCAATGGTAAAGAATATGAAAAAATGTTAATTCATATCAATAAGAATCTATATGATAGGATCAGGTCAAACATTTTATTTATCAGGACCGTTGATACTGGAAGCATAAATGGGAGGATAGGCCTTTTCAAGATAAAAGATGTTTATAATGTAAATGGTATATTAGTTACAAAAGCAAGATATAGAACCCATCCAATTCAGATATTTTTAACCCCCCCCTTATCTACTGAAGAGCAAATATTACTGAAAAACTATTTTAATTTAATACTTGAATATTTTAGAAAAAAAACTGATAGCGAATTTATGACTACATATAAATACTCAAATAGCGAATATACCCGAAAATATCTGGGGTTATCTCAAGTTAAAAAACTTATACAAACATTTCCTATTTTAATCCTTAAGGATAATGAAAAGGATTATTTTAATGAATTAATAATTGATGGAAATATAAAGGAATTATTCTCATTCCTAAAAATGAAGAATGGAAAGAAAGAATTAAACTTATGGGGATAAAGGAAAATATACACTATTGGCAAATATCACTAAATAATCCGGAGCCGATAATTGATGATTTTTATTTTAACGATGATATAATAATTTCGGATAGGAGTTTGATTAATAAAATCGAAAGATTGAGAGAATTAATAATAAATTATTGTGTAATAATTGAGAAAAACAAAGAAGCAGTATCACAAATTTTGGATGAAATAAATGATATAATAATTTCGATTGATAATATTCAATATACAGAATTTATCGCATTTTGGAAATCTTTAGATTTATCCTACTCAAGTTTCAGGACTTTGGATAACCATAAAAATGTCTTGTCGACAATATTGAATAAATATTGTGAAAGAAGGCGAAAATTGTATGATAAATTGGGTTATACCAATGTTATTGTTCAGGCATTATACGATAGCGGCAGCTCACGCCGGAAAGGTGCATCGGGAATTAAAAAGTTAATTCACTTAATCCAAAATATTTTTGGGGATATTAGCCATATTAGGAATATAAATGAAATAGGGCAATCTACAATCGGTTATTTTCAACCTGATAAAGTAGATAAATTATTTTTTAATGATTTTATTAAGCAATATAAAATTCAATTTCGATTCGGACAGGACCATCAAGGAAAATACCCCGATATGATATTAAAAGTAAATGATGAATTCTTTATTATAGAGGCAAAACATATAAAAGAATCGGGCGGAGCACAGGATAAACAGATCTTGGAAACGATAGAATTTATAAGATATTATGGGGATTGGGACAATATTCATTATTTATCCTTTGTGGATGGTACATATTTTAATAATTTCATAAAAAATAACAAGGACAATAAAATAAATAAACAGATCGAGCAAATTGAGGGATATCTAAAAGAAAACAGTAATAACTACTTTGTTAATTCCTATGGTTTAATCTCTCTTTTTATGGATTTAAAGGGGATATGAAAATCGCCAAAAAACATTAAACAATCAATATTATCATAATATCATTTTGAGATTCTTGATTCTTTAGTAAGAAAGGGTATCATTTCACAAGGAAATCTATTCTTTTCCTTAGAGGGTGCATAGGTAATAAGCCTATTACCTTATCTACCGGTTTGCCCTTTCGGAAAAAGATAAGGGTGGGAATACTCCGTATTTGATACTTAACAGCTATATTGGGGTTTTCCTCCGTATTGAGCTTCACTATCTTTAACTTTCCAATATAATCAGGACCTATCTCCCTCAATAATCCGCTCATTACCTTGCAGGGACTACACCAAACCGCCCAGAAATCTACTATAACCGGCACATCGGATTTAAGAACCTCGTCGGCAAAAGTTTCCTCCGTTACCGCGAAAGGTTCTCCAGGTTTAGGTTCTCCACCACCAAAAATTTTACTAAATAATCCCATAACGATAATAATTCCTCTTACAAACTATTAAATTTTTATTAACAATATTAATGACCGAAAGTTCCCATTGGAATGAATTTATCAATTTATCCTCTAATTATGCTCACAAACCGACCTAAAAGGAGGGAATTGCGGAATTAAAATTCGGTTTTTGTTTATCCCAATCCCAGCAATAATCCGCCGCGATAGATTATAAAGGCCGTAATCCACGCTAAAGTAGTTTGATAAGAAATAGATAACAAAACCCATTTCGCGGAGCCGGATTCTCGGAAAATTGCGGCGATCGAGGCGATACAGGGAGTATATAAAAGGACAAAGACCGCAAAAGCTGCAGCTATCAATGGCGTTATCTCGGAAGATTTCAAGGCTTTACTAAGCTGAGTGCCCCCTCCTTCCCCCACAGCATATAAAACCCCCATCGAGGAAACTACGACTTCTTTAGCGACAAAGCCGGTCAGGATAGCTACGCCTATTTTCCAATCGAACCCCAAAGGTCGAACTACAGGAGCGATTACCCGCCCAAGTCTGCCTATGAAGGTATTCTCCAACTGCCGTGAGGCCATCATATTATCAATTTCCGCTAACTTTCGATTATATTCTTTGAGCATCGTTTGTTTATTCATATCCGATTCGGATTGGGTGATTTCGGAATTGTATTCTTTTTCGACGGTAGTTTTCATTTGAGCTAAATCCGAAGGCAATCCCTGCTGTCGAGGAAAAGTCCCCAAAAACCATAAGACGATCGAACCGATTAAGATTATTCCCCCCATTTTGCGCAAGTAGATTTTCGACCTATACCACATATGGATTAAAATACTTTTTGTCGTGGGCCAGCGGTAGGAAGGCAATTCCATTACAAAGGGGGAATATTGCCCCTTGAATATGGTCGAACTGAAAAGCCTCCCGATTAATAAAGCGGCGAATATCCCTAAAATATAAATACCAAAGATAACATTGCCGGCGTGGTTAGGGAAAAATGTCCCCGCTAAAAGGATATAAACAGGAAGCCTTGCCGAACAGCTCATCAAGGGAACTATAAGCATAGTCAACAATCTGTCGCGCCTTGAATCAAGCATACGAGTTGCCATAATGGCAGGGACACTGCAACCAAACCCCATCAGAAGAGGTATAAACGACTTCCCATGTAATCCTAAGGCATGCATCACCCTATCGGTTACGAAAGCTGCTCTTGCCATATATCCCGAATCCTCTAAAAAAGCAATACCTAAAAAAAGTATCAGGATATTCGGCAGGAATATAATAACGCTTCCCACCCCTCCGATTATCCCGTCGACAATCAAATCCTTCGCCAATCCATTTGGTAGTAACCGCGATGTAAAATCAGTAAGGAAATTAATACCGATATTAATCCATTCGACAGGATATTTTCCCAGACCGAATGTTGACTGAAATAAAACCCACATAAGGAAAAACAAGATAGGCAAACCGATGATACGATTAGTGAATATGGAATCCAACCGCTGCGTTAAAGTTATTTCCTGTTTCTCCGGCAGTTTCATCGTTTCCTTCAAGGCGCCGTTTATGAAACCGTATCTCCGATCAGCCATATATTCCTCAGTATCCCCCTTGAACAGCTCGGATAGATGCTTGCGGATCTCCATTGCCTCAACGAATAACTGCTCCGAAAGGGCTGAGGAGCTTTTTATTTTGGAGGCGGCGTATTCATCACCTTCGATAAGCGATATTGCCAACCATCTCGGAGGGTATTTCTTTCTCAAGCTGCCGGTAAGATTTATAGTTTCTATCAACTCCTCGATATGTTCCTCGACTTCGTGTCCATAATTTACCTTTACAGATTTCTGCTTTTTTTCCTTTGATTGGGCGGTTTTTATAATAGCTTCCATCAGCCGCCGCATTCCCTTTCCCCGTTTGCCGATGGTGGGTACTATGGGCATACCCAAAAGCTGACTTAATTTTTTGATATGGATATCTATTTTCCGCGATTTGACCTCATCGAACATATTTAGCGCGATAACAACAGGGACCTCTAAATCGATAAGTTGTGTAGTGAGATATAGATTGCGCTCGATGTTGGGTCCCTCGACAATCTGAACCATAACATCCGGCAAATGATCGAGTATGTAATCCCGGGCTATGATTTCTTCTTGAGATTGGGCGGAAAGGCTGTATGTACCGGGCAAATCTGTTATCTCGAGGACAAAGCCTTTGTAATAAGCGGTTCCGGATTTAACCTCGACAGTTACCCCGGGCCAATTACCCACCTTTTGATGGGCACCGGTTAATTCATTGAAAATTGTGGTCTTACCCGAATTCGGATTTCCGGCTAAACCTACTTTAATCCGTTGAATGCTTGTTGCGCCATCCGAAGCGGAATCTGCGCCTCTTGCCTTTTCTATCGATCTTTTTGACCAAAACATCCTTTGATTCTTCCCGCCGCAGGCTAATATAATAACCTTTTATCTTGTATTCAATTGGGTCTGCTAAAGGAGCACTTCGGATAACTTCAACAACTACTCCGGGGATAAACCCCATCTCGCGGAGCCTTAGCCTGATTTTACTTCCCAAAGCGATCCTTACTATTACCCCCCTCTCCCCATTGTGTAGTTCTGTCAGGGGAATTGTTTCCGATGAGGCCGTTGTCAACATTCGTTGTTCCTTTCGTATCGGAAACCGATTATTTTACGAGAATTCAATATATGTTCTATTAATCCTTTTCTCAATGGATTTCGCCGATCTATTTATCTTTTTGGTAACCCTTATTGATATTTGTCGTCATCCATTCGCTGAACCTTGCCATACAACCCCTGCACTCGGATGAGGGAGCCGCTGAAAATTCGAGAAATTTCGCTAATCTATAAGTAGTTTCGGGACCAATAATGTGCTCTATTTTACAAGCATCCTCTTCGGCAGTTTCAATATCAATCCCCAAAACAAGATGGAGAAAATTCGCTATCGACTGATGAGTTTCAAATACTTTCTTTGCGGTTTCCAATCCGCTTTCAGTTAATTTTATATAACCATAACTGTTATGTTCCACCATCCTAAGTTTCTTTAGCACCTTTATCGCACCGGTAACGGATGGTGAAGCCACTCCCAATCGCAAAGCAATATCCTTCACCCGCGCTACAGTATTTTCCTCCTGAATGAGATAAATGGTCTTGAGGTAATCCTCAAGGCTCGAAGAAAGGCGTATTTCCATAAATATTGTATATTTAGGGTTACCTAATATTATTATAACAGCCTAAATATATCCGTTATCGAATCACTGTCAAGTTTTTTTTGATTTTAATAATTATTACAAATAAAGTGTTGAACACAAATAACTAAATTTGTATTATTAGTCGAGATTTTTAATTAAGCCAAAACAATTAACAATTGAAGCTTTAAGGAGAGAGTTTTATGAAAAAGATGTTCTGGTTTTTGGGAATTTTTGCCTTTGCGATGATTATGTTGTTTACCCCGAATGTTTTTGCAACCAACGGGTATTTCTCACACGGTTTTGGAACGCAATCAAAGGCACTTGCCGGAGCGGGTGTCGCTTTTCCACTAAGCACATTAGTCTCTGCGACTAACCCGGCGGGTCTTGTTTGGTTGGGTAAGAGGTATGATGTCAATATCGCCTTATTCAGTCCGAACCGCCAATATACTATCACCGGTAATCCATCCGGACAAGGTTTTGGATTGACTCCCGGAACAGTGGAAAGCGATTCCAAATATTTTCCGGTTCCATCACTTGGGGCGAACTGGATGATAAGTCCGAACAGCTCAATTGGACTGGCATTTTATGGGAATGGCGGTATGAATACAAAATACAATACCAAGACATTCGATAGCCCTATGGCGACGGTAACTTCCCCTACCGGGATAGATTTGTCACAGATGTTCCTGAATGCAAGCTATTCGATGAAATTCGCCGAAAATCAGAGTTTTGGCGTATCGGTCATATTTGGATATCAACGTTTCAAAGCGGAGGGACTTCAAGCCTTCGCCGGACTTTCAAGCGATCCGAACAATATCACGAATAACGGTTATGACAATGCCAGCGGTTTCGGCGCCAGAATCGGCTATTTAGGGAGGATATGGGAACCATTGGCTATTGGGGCTTCCTACCAGACCAAAATCTATATGAGCAAGATGGATAAATATGCCGGCTTATTTGCTGAGAAAGGCGATTTCGATATTCCGGCAAATTGGACCGCCGGTTTTTCGTTTCAAGCGACCCCCAAATGGACAATTATCGGGGATGTTCAACAGATACTCTACGGCGGCGTTAATTCGCTTGCCAACCCTATGGACCCCAACACATTAAATCCGCAAATGAATCCAAGCGGCTTCATTCCCTTGGGAAATGATAATGCAGCTGGTTTCGGCTGGAAGGATATGACTATCTTCAAGTTTGGAATACAATGGGATGGTATAGAAAATACGCCTCTGAGACTTGGCTATTCCTATGGTTCGGAACCTATACCGGATACGGAGATGATGTTCAATATCCTTGCTCCGGCAGTAATCGAGCAACATATAACTTTTGGCGGTTCGAGGAAATTGGCAAGTGGACAGGAAATAAATCTTTCGGTTATGTATGTTCCCGCCAAAACTACATCGGGACCGAATACTATGGAAATCCCGGGCCAACAGGAAATAGAACTCAAAATGAGTCAATGGGAAATTGAATTAGGCTTTGGATTTTAATTTGTAAAAACTTGATAAGAGAAAAAATGGGATGGTTGCTTAAACCATCCCATTTTTAATGGAAAATCAGTCAATTTTCCTTTTCCATTTGGTGCCTGATTTTGTATCTTCGAGGACTATCCCCCGCTTTTCCAATTCATTTCTGATACGGTCGGCTTCCCGATAATTCTTTCCCTTCCGAGCATTTTCACGGGCTTCTATCAGCTTCTCAACTTCCTCATCGATTAATTTGGATTCTTTCGGCGGTTTCAAAAATGCCAACACCGAATCGAATTTATCTATCTCGGCAAGAAGCATTTCCTTTTCTTCGCCGCTTATCCCTGTTTCGGCGATGGTTTTATTAGCGGCCTTAACCATATCGAAAATCGCCGCCAACGCCGAGGAAATATTTAGATCATCATCCAACCCCAAAATAAATTTATTGTGAGCTTCATTGATAACAACCGACAGCTTCCCTTTAGAATCGCCATCGGGGGCATCCACTACATTATCATAGAAATCCCATAATCTTTGCAGCGATGCCAAAGCCGCATTTACACCATCAAAAGTAAAGTTCAACTGTTGGCGATAATGGGTCGAGATGAGGATATAACGGAGCGCCAAAGGATGCAATCCCTTATCGAGCAAATCCTTAAGGGTATAGAAATTATTGAACGATTTCGCCATCTTCCGCCCTTCAACCATCAAATGGGCGCAATGTAGCCAATAATTGACGAAACGCTTTCCGGTAGCGGCTTCGGATTGAGCTATTTCATTTTCGTGATGCGGGAATATATTGTCGACGCCGCCGGTATGTATATCAAAGGATTCACCAAGATATTTCATACTCATAGCTGAGCATTCGATATGCCATCCCGGACGGCCCTTACCCAATTCAGTTTCCCAAAAAACATCGCCGTCAGACTCATCCCAACCTTTCCATAAAGCGAAATCAGCCGCCGTTTCCTTCTCATACTCCTCAACATCCACCCTCGCTCCCGCCTTAAGCTCCGATATATTCATTCCCGATAATTTTCCATAATTGGGGAAGGCGGAAATGCGATAATAAATCGAATTGCCCATTCTATACGCTACACCGTTATCCAAAAGCTTTTTAACTAACTCAACCATTTCTTCAATATGGGCGGTTGCTTCGGGGTAATATTCCGCCCTCTCAATTCTGAGGGCGTCCAAATCATCGAAAAAGGCTTCCTTATAGGGTTTTGTGTATTCAGCTAAACTTATACCCTTCTCACGGCAACTTTTGATGGTTTTATCATCGACATCGGTTAAATTCATAACCTGCGTAACTTTATAACCTCGATATTTCAGGTACCGCCTCAACAGATCCTCGAAAATATAAGCGCGGTAATTGCCTATATGAGCGAAATCATAAACGGTCGGACCGCAGGTGTACATCCGAACTTCACCGGGAATCATCGGTTCAAATTCTTCTTTTTTCTTGGAATAAGTGTTGTAAAAGATTATCGCCATATTCTATCGCCTATGTTATTAGCTCCTATATCGGGATAAGGAATCAACCGTATCTTTATCCAATCTTTTTACTAATTCGGTTAATAATTTAACTAAATTATCATAATCATCACGATTTAAGATACCCGCATGGCCATGTATATAACGAGTAGCCACACCCATATAAATTGTCGGCACTCCTATACGATTAAGCTGGATCCTGCCGCCATCCGTCCCACCTCGTTCCAGTGCGGTCAGATGGTAAGGTATATCGTTTTTCTCGGCGGTTTCGATGACCAAATCGCGCAACCTTCTGTTGGGAACCAAAGAACCGTCATAAACGGCAACTGACGGTCCCGAACCCAATCTTTCCGGAGGTTTGCCCTGCAAACCAGGCATATCCTTCGCGATGGAAACATCAACAGCAAAGGCAACATCGGGATTGACGAAATCCGCCGCCGTTTTCGCCCCGCGAAGCCCAACTTCCTCCTGAACCGTCCCAACACCGTATAAGGTGTTCGGGTGCTCTATATTCTTGAAATTGTTTAAAACATCAATAACCGCCGCACAACCAATTCGATTGTCCCATGCTTTCGCCAAATACATTTTCGGATTTGCCATAATGGTAAATTCCGATAATGGCACAATAGAGTCTCCCGGGCGGATTTTCAGTTTATCCTTAACATTAAAACCGTCTTGCGCTCCAACATCGATATAAAGGTCCTTGATTTCTTGAACCTTTTTCCGCTCCTCATCAGTTAGGATATGTGGCGGTTTGGAGCCAATAATTCCGGGAATATCCCCCTCGGTGGTTTTAATGATAACTCGTTGAGCCAAAGCCACATGCCCCCACCAACCGCCTAAAGGAAGGAATTTTATATACCCATCCTCAGTAATTTCCTTCACCATAAAACCGATCTCATCCATATGGCCTGCAATCATTACTTTCGGGGAATCCGATTTTCCCTGTTTGCGGGCGATGAGGGAGCCCAAACGATCGTATTTGATTTCATCGGCGGTATCTTTAAGGTAATTTTCCATAATGTCCGCAACGGCATCCTCGTGTCCGGGAACACCATGCACTTCGGTTAGTTCTTTGAACATCAATTCGGTATTATCCATATTATCTCCTGAATTTTTGGAAGTAAATTATTAATTTTGCAATTTAATCCAATAGATATAAGTTGTCAACCTTATAAAAATATGTCTGTCCTAATCTCGGAGATTATACGATGGAAAAACGATAATATGGATTGATTTAAGCCGAAAAATTGAATTATTTATACTCTTAAAAGTAAATTTTGCTATGGCAATTGAATTGTTTATTTCTCAATTATATGTTAAACTTTTCGGTGCGTGTAGGGGTCTTAAATATAGCACGGTATAATGTATGAATTACGAGAATGAAAAGGAATTGATAAAACAGGCAATAGATGGTGATCGAAAAGCGTTTAATACAATTGTTAATAAATATAAAAAGAGAGTGTTTTATACCGCTATGAAAATGGTTCGCAACAAAGATGATGCTTACGATATTACTCAAGATGTTTTTATCAGCGCTTACAAGAATTTGGGAACATTCAAAGGCGACTCATCGCTTTTTACTTGGCTTTACCGCATTACCGTGAATAAGAGTATCAAATTCACGACCCGTGATAAATATCGCAATATGCTACCAGTAAACGAAATAGGAAACGATGAGAAATCAAAATTGCGGCCGGATATGGATTATCGACAAAAGCAACTTCAAAACAGATTGGACAGCGCAGTAATCGAACTACCGCCGCAACAACGGGCTGTTTTTACGATGAGGTTTTACGATGGTATGCCACATAATGAAATCGCTCGAATTTTGAACAGGAGCGAAGGCGCTACAAAAGCGAATTATTTTCAAGCCATAAGAAAATTGCGGGAGAGCCTATCGGATCTTTTTCCCATAAATGCCAATTCATCAATTACCGATGAGGTGCAAAAATGAATTGTAAAGATTATCAGGACAAAATACTTGAGCTACTCGACAACGGGATCGATCCATTATCGGACAAATCGGTATCCTCTCATCTTTCGGAATGTACTGATTGTGAGGCGGAATATCAGAGGTTAAGCCGACTTTTCAATTTATTGGAGGACGATAAAGGATTAGAGGTCGAGGGTTCGCACTTGGATAATCTCGTAGTCGATGTCAACCGTGCGATAGATAGAGAAAAAAAGATTATTCATTTCAATCCCCAGTACATAATCTCATTTATAACCGCCGCTGCGGCAGCAATAATGATAGCATTTATCGGAACCTCCAATTTCTCGGGAAGCGGTTTGCTCAGTAATAATATCACTTGGGACAATATCCTCTCGATCTCTCACTACGGCTTTCCGGTCGAGCAGATAATCGAAAGCGCCCTCCCCGATAGCACACTGAGGGATGCTTTTTATTCGGAAATTGGAGACAAGGGGTTAAATGAAATGGAGAATTATTTAATTAAAACTTCCGATTATAACAATTTAATCAATACACTTGATGAGAGCGAATTGGAATATCTGAACTCTAAAATTCAAGCGGAGATGAAAAATATTTCATAGGAGATAAAGAAATGCGCCGTTTTATATTTTTAATGCTTACGACCTTCGGAGTATTGATGCTTTTCAACCCCATATCGGCTCAACCGGATTTGGGGGATATGCCGGAACCCCAAAAACAACGAATAAGATTGCATCAGGAGATAGAAAACCTCCGTATTTGGAAGTTAACCAAATACCTAAATTTAACATCGGAGCAAGCAAAAAACTTCTTTCCGGCGTATAATGAATTTAGGGATAAGCTGAATGACTTAAACGATCAAAAAGCGGCTCTTGTAGATAAAATCAGCAGGAGCTCCGAAGTTGACGACTACCCGGCTGATAAATTGAAGGATATGGTAATACAAATGGAAGATTTAGAGGAAAAACAGCTTAAGTTGAAACGGGATTTTCGTAAGCAAACCGAAACTATGCTCTCGGAGAATCAGGTTGCTAAGCTGAAAATTTTCGAATTCCGCTTCCAACAGGATATACAACGGCTACTTCAGGATGCGCATGAAAGGAGGATGAAACAACGCCGACCGTTTATAGACCGTTAATTGGAATAAAATAAAAAATAACTTAAAGCATGGAGGATAAAATGCTTAAGAAAACCACTTTTACAATACCGATTATTGCGCTGGCGATATTTCTATTCGCTTCTATTTCTCAGGCTATGGGTCCGGGTCCGCATCCGGGGGAGATGTCGATGCCTCCGATGGGGGAGATGAAGATGCCTTGTATGGGGGGTGATGGCATTATGCCTTTCGCCGATGATCTAAACCTAACCGATGACCAGTTAGCAAAGATTAGGGACATTCGGGTTGAAAAGCGTAAGAAATCAGTGGACTTAAACGCCGATTTGGAAAAAGCCAAAATCGAGATGAGGGAGTTATGGGATAATGGTATCCCCAACCAAAAGGCTGTCGATAAAAAGATAGACCAAATCAGCTCGATTAAGGCGAAAATAAGAAAAATTGCTGTTGCTTCTCGGATCGACGAGCTGAAGGTTTTGACTTCGGAGCAATTGGACAAGTTAAACGAACTAAAATTGAAGCGCTTCTTTTTTCGCGGGAAGGGAAAGATGATGGGGCGCGAACATAGGATGATGATGCAAAGGGCTAAAACTTCGGCAAAAGCGTCATTCTAATTCCGATACATTACCTCATCAGGTGAATTGTAGGCGGCCGATATAACCTATCGGCTGCCTTTTTTATTAAAATCGAATTTCTTTAGGGCAACTTTACGCTTGAATAATTGGGATTATATGCTTATCTTAAAACAAAATGTCATTCCAGAAGAGTAGGACAAAAGATCCTCAATATAATTGAATATGCAACTAAGCCTCGATACAAATTTAGCTACACAATACAAAAGCCAATCTCAAAGGGTAAGGGTTTTAACGGAGAGCTGGGTCAAAGATGAAATATTTTGTCCCAATTGTGGAATGCCCCTTAATAGCTATAAAAACGGCAAACCGGTTGCGGATTTTTATTGCCCCAATTGCAATGAAGATTATGAATTGAAAAGCAAAAGAGATTCAATCGGCAGGAAGATTGTAAATGGTGCATATAGGACGATGATCCAAAGATTGAAAAGCCTGAAAAACCCTAATTTCTTCCTGCTCAGTTACCAAAGACCAAGCTATAGGGTAATAAACTTTATAGTCATCCCAAAACACTTTTTTGTTCCCAAAATGATAGAAAAGAGAAATCCTCTCTCGCCGGACGCCAAACGGTCTCGCTGGGTCGGTTGTAATATCCTACTTAATAGCATCCCTAATGATGGGAAAATCTTTTATGTAAAAAATCAAGAAATCAAATCCAAAGCGGAGGTTATCAAAAATTGGAGAAAGACTTTGTTTTTGAGAAAAACGAGCAAAGCGGAATTAAAAGGGTGGATTTTGGATATAATGATATGTATCGATAAGTTGGGGAAAAAGGAATTCAATTTAGATGAAATATATTATTTTGAAAATGAGCTTAGCGAAAAACATCCCCACAATAAACATATCAAGGATAAAATCAGACAACAATTACAATTTTTGAGAGACAAAGGATATTTGGAATTTGTGAGAAAAGGCAAATACAAATTAATCCAATAAATTTATGGAAATGAAAAACTATATCTTTTACAAGAACGAAGGTTTAACAAAAGATAATGATGGAAACGATGTAGAAAATTGTCAGATTCTGGGGTGGGTTGAGGGTAAAAACCCCCAAGATGCATTCCAATCCTTGAAGAAAGAAAATCAGTTTATCTTAAAGTTATCTTTCGATTCAGTTTTATGTCAAGAGTTAGCGGATGAGGAAGTTTATCGTTTCTCATTGAAGACATAAAAGCATATAAAAGATTCTGATTATATAATAATTCACTTATTGTCAATTAAAAACCCCCTATCTATTTAGGTAGGGGGTTTAAATTACTCCCGGCGGCGTCCTACTCTCCCACCCCGGTAAAGAGGCAGTACCATCGGCGCTGAGGGGCTTAACTTCCGTGTTCGGAATGGGAACGGGTATTTCTCCCTCGCCATCACCACCGGAAAATCTTTAGTTATCAAAGGTAGTTTATCATTTGACAACCGAATAGGAAATTGTAAGGCGGCAGTCATAAAAAGGAAACCGCTTTCAGAAAATTTTAAGGTCAAGTCTCACGGCTTATTAGTACCACTCGGCTGAATACATTGCTGTACTTACACCTATGGCCTATCGACCTGGTAATCTCCCAGGAGCCTTCAGTCCCGATTACTCGGGAGGGATACCTAATCTTGGGATGGGCTTGGCGCTTAGATGCTTTCAGCGCTTATCCCTTCCAGACATGGCTACCCAGCTATGCCACTGGCGTGACAACTGGTGCACCAGAGGTCTGTCCAACCCGGTCCTCTCGTACTAAGGTCAGCTTCCCTCAAGTATCCTGCGCCCGTATCAGATAGGGACCGAACTGTCTCACGACGTTCTAAACCCAGCTCACGTACCACTTTAATCGGCGAACAGCCGAACCCTTGGGACCTTCTTCAGCCCCAGGATGTGATGAGCCGACATCGAGGTGCCAAACCCCCTCGTCGATGTGAACTCTCGGAGGAGATAAGCCTGTTATCCCCGGAGTACCTTTTGTCCGATGAGCGACGGCACTTCCACGCGCAACCGCCGGATCACTAAGCCCTGCTTTCGCACCTGCTCGACTTGTAGGTCTCGCAGTCAAGCTCCCTTATACCTTTACGCTCTACGGCTGATTACCATCCAGCCTGAGGGAACCTTTGGGCGCCTCCGTTACATTTTGGGAGGCAACCGCCCCAGTCAAACTGCCCGCCTGAAACTGTCCCCGGCCCGGATTCACGGGTCTGGGTTAGAACCACGATATAACAAGGGTGGTATTTCACCGGCGACTCCACCGACACTGGCGTGCCAGCTTCACAGTCTCCCACCTATCCTACACATATTACACCAAGATTCAATATCAGGTTACAGTAAAGGTTCACGGGGTCTTTCCGTCCCGATACGGGTAAACGGCATCTTCACCGCTACTACAGTTTCGCCGAGCCCCTCGTTGAGACAGCGCCCAAATTGTTACACCATTCGTGCAGGTCGG
>JALSTH010000131.1 GCA_026983835.1 Candidatus Zixiibacteriota bacterium
CCAACGGACCACCTTCGTGCAAATATGCCGGGAGCAATGTCCAAAGGTAAAAACCCACAGCTATAGAAATTATTAGCACAAGAGTTACGAAGACCGATTGTTTCACAGAAAAAACCTCCTTAAAGTATTAATTAATAACTAAAGTTCCAAAGCCAAAAGTGAACAAATCAGGCTTCCGGCAAAAGTTAAATAATAACCCATATCTGTCATCGATAAAAAACTCAACAGGTTAAAACTCGACCCTATTTCCTCAATTCCCAAATTGCCGAAAGGCATAGCGAAACCGATAAACCCGAATATCAAGACAACAACCCATAAAATTATGGGAATGTAAAACAATCTCGATACCATCTTAATCCGAGAAAAGTATTTGTCGCGGTAATTCGACGGACCGAAAAGCACGATTATGTAAATTATGCTCAACAACGGAGAAAAGAGCATCAAAGCGGTTACTATAATCAATGCCGGCAGTTCAATCCCCGTTCCCCACATTCCCAGAGAGCCCAGAAACGGAAGGGCGCTCAAAAATCCTAAGGCGTTTACCGAATGATGCGCCCCGCCGAAAGTAAACGAAAACCAAGGGAGAAAGAAGGAAACAATCGTCAACAAAGCAGCTATCACCATAATAAGCTTCTCCGTCCCCCGCAGTTCGGGAACATAAATAAACGACTGCTCTCGCTCAAAAGATAAAGCGTCCTTCTCAGATTTGACTTTTTCTCTATATTTTTTCTCTTCCGCCGGTCCTTCCCAAAACTCCTTTACCTTGCCGGGATATACATCGAATCCGATATAATTATACCGCTTCAGATTTTCCTGTTCCGTTTTTTCCGCCATTTTATCTCCCAATAGGATTTATGCCTTACTCCAAAATACTCTTTTATTGAAAAGTTATCTGCAATAATTTCTTTTTCGCTTCTTCAGCATTCTTTGTATTGGGGACGGTGTCGATTATCTTTTGATATAAAGCCCGTGCCTGATCATATTTCTGCCCCAAGCGATACGAATCCGCCAAACCCATAATTGTGCTTACATTCTTCGGATCACACCCCTTCGCTTTGGTGTAGAAATCAATAGCATCCTTCCATCTCCCCTTTGAGAGCCTATTGGCACCTAAGGATTTATACGCACTGCACTTCTGCTCCTCCGTGGCATTCGGATTATTTAATAGTTCCATCCAAACTTTCGCCGCCGAATCGAATTTCCCCCAATTGGAATAAATAACAGCCAAATAATATTGGTTAGTAGCATTATCAGGCTCAAGCTCGATCGCCTTATTTAAAACACTCACTGCTTCCGAGTATTTACCCACATAACCCAAAGTGTTCCCCAAAAGCCCCATAATCTGATAATTCTTAGGTTCATACTCAAGAGTTTTTCTAAGTGTGGAGATAGCCTCATCGAACTGCTTTTTGTTCAGATAACAATAAGCCAAATTCTTTAAAGCGTTTATATTTTTGGGGTTTATCTTTAATGACTTTTTGAAATTTTCTATAGCCTTACCATACTCTTTCCGCCTATAAAAAACATACCCGATATCCGAATATCCCTTAGAATATTTCGGATCGAGTTTGAGGACCTCATCATACGAAACCACCGCCGAATCCAAATATTCCGGGTTCTCATCACCTAACCTCAACTGGGTTTGGGCCTTGCGTTTCCAAAACTCCGAGTCGAGTTTGTCGGGATTTTCACGCTGATATTTATCATAAGCATTCAAAGCTTCCCGATATTTTCCGTTTTTGAAATAAACTTTCGCCAAATCGAAAAACGCATCGCTCTTCGAAGGATCCAACTTTATCGCCCGTAGAAGCATGTCGCCGGCTTCATCATATTTGCCAAGTAGAATGTATATCTTCGAAAGTCTGACTAAAGCATTGACCTCATTGGGTTCCAATTTAAGCAATTTTTCATAAGCCGCTTTTGCCTCGGGGTATTTCTTGGCAGCATAAAATATCGCCGCCATTTTTCTGTAAGCCTCCGCATTGGTCGGGTCTTTTTGGGCAACTTTCTGAAATTGCTCCACGGCCTCGGTAAAATTCCTTAACTGAAAATATGCCTCTCCCAATTTGAAATAAATCCCTTCAGCACTCGGATCCAATTTAAGGGCTTGCTCATACTCACTAACCGCCAAGGCGTAAATCTTGCGTTCCATCTCCACATCCCCCAAATTCTTATGGTATTCGGCGGATTTGGGATCGGCTATCGTTGCTTCACGAAATTCCAAGTCGGCTTGATTATAATCCTTCTTTGCAAGATCCACAAGCCCTAACCAATTATGGAACTCGGCTTTTAGTTTATGGGTTTTTAAACCGGACTTGAAAACTTTGATGGCGTCTTCATATTTCCCCTGATAATAATAGGTTTTGCCTAACCCCAATAACGCTTCGGGATTTTTGCCTTTCAGCTCCAGAGCGGAATCGAAGGCTTTCTCCGCTTGATCTCGATCCTTTTTTCGTAGATAAAGATTTCCTAAATAGACCCAAGCTTCGACATTTTTCGGATCATTATCCAAGAAACCGGATATCTTGCTTATGGCTCCTTCCAAATCGCCCTTTTCGATCAAAGCATCCGCTTCCCTGATAACCGGACCCGCATTGGCCGCAAAACAACGATTACCAAAAATAATACCTGCGGAAAGCAGGAAACCAATTAAAAAAATAAGGGGAACTTTAAAAGGGGCTAAATATCTATTTTTGGGTTTCATCCTATTGATTTCCTAAGCATATCTCCTTGTTAATCTATAATTGTTCAAAACAAACAATAAAATAAAATAATAATTCAAAGTCAAGTTTTTTTTGTTTTATTCCCCAAGTAAATTACCATCCTGAATTATCCGAACCTATTAAAACTAATTTATAATATAAAAAAATTCCTATTACCGAGATATCCCTCTTATCTTTCCTCCCCTGCCTTATTCTCCCTTAACATCTTTACATCCTATTCTATATCAATTTAATTTTATAGATTGATTAATATTTATTTCAATAAATTCCAGCTAACCTCCCTTCCATCATTTATCAGTAGCCTCCACGCCGATAAATCGTATTCCCAAAGCTCGCAAGTACTTGAATATCAAGAATTATAAATTAATCTACAATTTATAAAAAATGCTTGACAGCATAGAAAAAACATTCTACTTTTATTTTAGTATTTATTGAATAATAGTTTCGCGAATTACATGGCTATTGCACGGAAGGTTTTATATGGCTATTTCTACCAGAGCGAAAAAGAAATTGCGTATAATGGTAATCGAAGATGATGCCGATTTATGTGATTATTTAGTCGAATTACTTACTGAAGAAGGTTATGAAGCCGCAGCGTTCCAATCGCCCGTAGAGGCTTTGGAGCGTATGAAAAACAAAGTCTATCATATAGTTCTATTGGATCTGAAGATGGCTGAGATGAACGGTGTCGATGTCTTGAGAAAAATTAGAAAACTCGATTCCGATATTTGTGTTATTATACTCACCGCTTATCCCTCAGTGGATACGGCGATCGAGACGATGAAACAGGACGCTTTCGATTATATTAAAAAACCTTTTGATAATGAAGAACTTAAAGCCGCCATCAAGCGGGCTGTGGATGCTAAGGGCTTGATTGTCGACAGATCAAAAGAGGTCTGTCAGGAGATAGGTCGGCGGGTTAAGGAGATGCGTAAGAAAAGAAACTTAACGCTAAAACAGCTTGCAAATCGCGCCGGTTTATCGGTTTCCCTTATTTCCCAGATAGAGCGCGCCGAGAGTGCGGCTTCCATATCGACCCTGACTAAAGTATCATCAGCCCTGAAAACCAAATTGGAAACCTTTTTTAAGGGTCTATAAAAAATATATTAATTTTTCCAATTAATTCTGTGTCTTGACCTTAGCTTGTGGGAGTTTATGAAAACTCCCTTTTCTGTTTTGTTCGGGGGACAAGCATTTTTTTTGGCACTTAATTAGAGGTTTGGAATATATATATTTAAGGTGTATAGTATATATTAAGAATGACAATTCTTTTTTAATTGTGGCTGGTATGACGAAACATAAAAGTAAATCGCCAAGAAACCGTATATCCAACAAAGAATCCATATACCCCGGGGAGGGTATGCTGAGGCCACAAATCGTCTTCTTAAGGTCTTTTTCAAAGGAATTGTCCGCCATCGATGATTCCCTGCAATTAGCTCGAAAGACGCTTTCGAATCTGTTGAAAATTTCCAAAACCCCGGCGGGAGCCCTTTATCTTCTCGTTGACGGTGAATGGCGGCTTAAGGTCAGCGAGGGTTTTTCGTCAGAGGAGAAAAGGGAGATAGCCCACATAGATAATGATTTCATCAGCTGTTTGAACCGTATCAGCGAGCGGAGGGATATCAGTATTTTCCCGCTCCATAAACAGTCAGAAAACAACTGCATCGAACTACAAAAAAAAAGACGCCGTTCGTACTCGTGGATGGCTATGCCTATCAGATTAAAAACCAAGCCTATCGGCGTAGTAACCCTACTGAGTACCGAAGATAACAAATTCACCGACGATACCGCCTCGGTACTTTCCATAATGATAAACCAATTCGCAGGATCGTTGGAAAGGTTGCGAAATTACGAAAGCATCTTACGGAAGAATTGTGAGCTAAAAACTCTAAATGAAATTTCCGCTTCTATCAGCACTTCCAATGATATCAAGGTGATAATGGGAAAATGTCTTGAGGTCTTATTGGGCTACACCGGGATGACAGGCGGCGTGGTCTTCATTCTCGAAAGGAAATCCGAGAAACTTAAACTAATCGCTCATCGGAAGACACCGCGGACTTTGCTTAAGCGAATAATAGATGTTCCCCGTAGAAATTATTCCAAATCTCCTTTTAAAACGAAAAAAACAGCGGTGATAAACGATTTTCGGGAGACCTACCCTTTTTTAAAAAGATTGGCGACGGAACATAAATTTGCAGGTTTTATATCAATCCCTCTCAAATCCAAGAATAAAATTTTAGGGCTGATAGATCTCGCCTCGCTGAATAGTCCGGCCGGGGATAATATCAATGTCGAATTATTGAATTCCATTGGTAATCAGGTGGGCGTGGCATTAGATAACCTTTTGACTTATAGGGAAGTAAGTAAAGCCGAAGAAAGGTTTCGGGCAATATATGAAACCTCTTCCGATCTTCTTTACACCACAGACTGCAAAGGGAATATCAACGACTCCAACCCATCGTTTAACAGCACTATCGGTTTACCTCGAAACAGCATCATTGGGAAAAAGATATATTCCTTCGCCGCCAGTGGCTACAAAAAACCTCTTCGGGAATTTTTCAAGAAATCGCTCCATAAAAAGCTGTCCATCCCAAAAGAATTTGTCCTTGAAACCAAAAACGGCAGAAAGATAATTTCGATAAGCGCCGGTCCCCTTTACAGCGAAAACGGAGAGATAATCGGCTCGCGAGGCGAGGGACGCGATATAACCGAGCGTAAACTCTCCGAGGAAGCACTACGGCGAAGCGAAGCGAATTTCAGGTCTTTGGCGGAAAATGCCGATGATGGTATCCTTATAGTTGTTGAAGGAAGACATATCGTTTATGCCAACAGACGGGCGTCAGAAATAAGCGGTTACGGCATAAAACAAATGAAATATCTGAAACTTGGCGATTTCATAATTTTTGATAAATTCGACAAACCCTCAAAAATATCGAAAAGTACCCCCCAAAATAAAATGCGCTCGCAACGGATTGAAACCGTCATTATTCGCAAAGGGGGGAAGCAAATACCTGTAGAGATTACAATTGCGAACACCATATGGCAGGGCGGACAGGCAAAAATAGTAATATTTCGGGATATAACCAAATGGAAACAAGCGCAGGCAAAGCTTCGGGAAACCTTGCAGGCATCAGCGGACATCGTGGAATCGATACCCTCCGGATTATTTCTTTGTCGTTTTAAGCCGCCACACCGCCTTTTATTACAGTACACCAATCCAGCGGCTGGAAAGCTTCTCGGTGATAGAAATCCAATGTTACCTAACAAGGATTTCGATGATATATTCCCGAAGGCGAAGGAGATTGGACTAACGGATTCCATTCTAAAAGTTCTGAAGGGCGGCAAAACATATGAAATCGAGGACCTTCATTATGATGATGGCAAACTGCAAGGGGTCTTTAGGATTCGAGCATTTTCAATGACGGGGGATAGACTTGGAGTGGCATTTGAGAATGTTACCGAAAGGGAGAACGCTTACGAAGCACTACGGGCAAGCGAGGAAAGGTTGCGGACATTTTTAAATGCCAGCAAAGATGCTATTGTAGCGATAGGCGAGGACGGATTGGTAACGCTTTTTAACCGTGCCGCCGAAAAGATGTTCCGGCAAAAGCAAAGCGAAATTATGGGGAAACCACTCGATCCTTTGATACCGCCGCAATATCGCCAAAACCACAAAAAATATGTCGAAAGTTTTTTCAAAACAGGGAAACCTGACAAAGTTATGGGCGGAACAATAGAATTGCCGGCATTGCGCTCCGACGGATCGGTTTTCAGCGCGGAGGTTTCTCTTTCCGCAGGCAAGCTCCCTCACCAAAAGTTCGTTTTAGCCGTCATAAGGGATATTACCGAGCGCAAAAAAGCCGAACGGGAATTGGTGGAAACCAACAGGAAGTTTCAAAATACCGTTTCCAGCATCTCGGACTATTTATGGA
>JALSTH010000132.1 GCA_026983835.1 Candidatus Zixiibacteriota bacterium
AATATCCCGATTATTTCTTGTTCAAGGCATATTGATGCATTATCTTATCACCTACGATATATGCAATGATAAAAAGCGGAATCGGGTTGCTAAAATTCTTACCGATTACGGTAGCCGAGTTCAGAAGTCGGTTTTTGAATTGGCGGATTTGAGGGAGGATGTTTGGAGGGAATGCCTTCGCCGATTAAAGACCGAAGTCAAATTAGAGGGAGAAGACTCCATTAGGGTTTATTCTTTTTGCGAAACCTGTCGCGGAAAGATAGAGGAATTAGGCACCGGTAAAAAGCCGATGGAAGTGCCGGATGTGTATATAATTTGAACAATGGGAAACCTCGAAAACGGCGATTTGGGGTATAGGTTTCCGAAAGTTGTAATATAATGATTGATAAAGCGTTATGAATAACAAGGGAAATTATTTCCTTGACAAATGTGGAATTGAATGTTAGGTTTCCGAAAATGGCTATGTAAGTTGGTAAAATATAAGGAGTTAAAAAGCCCGCTGTAAGAAAACTATCCCTGACGAATAAGGGATTAAGACACCAATCTCCCTCATTAACCGCAGGACACTGTCCCAGTAAGAAAACTATCCCTGACGAATAAGGGATTAAGACAAGAAGACATTGAAGAGAGGTAAACAAGATTGGCGATCAACCGTAAGAAAACTATCCCTGACGAATAAGGGATTAAGACCTGTTACATCCTCCTGCATTTTATTTCGCTCACAAACAATATCGTAAGAAAACTATCCCTGACGAATAAGGGATTAAGACTTTTCTACCTCCCCGTAAACTGTTTTAGAAAGGGGGATTGTAAGAAAACTATCCCTGACGAATAAGGGATTAAGACTTTGACTATCCCCCCCTCTTCATTCACGATATAAATATCGTGGTAAGAAAACTATCCCTGACGAATAAGGGATTAAGACAACAAAGCCTCCACTCTTTCCTTTTCTTCAATCATCGTAAGAAAACTATCCCTGACGAATAAGGGATTAAGACCCCGCTATTGTTAGCTGTGATATGGCAAAACCGCTAAATAGGTAAGAAAACTATCCCTGACGAATAAGGGATTAAGACTGTAATATGTCCCAATTTTTTGTTCAGGGAGGTTTTCTACCGTAAGAAAACTATCCCTGACGAATAAGGGATTAAGACTAATTTTTTTTCTATTTCTTCGATGATTTTTTGACAGTAAGAAAACTATCCCTGACGAATAAGGGATTAAGACAGCGACGATATGAGACTTTTTTGCCGATTTAACGGCGACGTAAGAAAACTATCCCTGACGAATAAGGGATTAAGACCATATTTGGGGATGTGATTTCTCCCAGTCGAAACTGATCGTCGTAAGAAAACTATCCCTGACGAATAAGGGATTAAGACGCCGAGCATAATGTCTTATGCTTTCCCAGATAATCATCGCAAATTAGTGAGCATAATTATGAAAAAAAAATTCAGCAAAGAATTAGATAAAGCAAAAAAAGACTATGAGGATGTAGGCGGATGGCGGGGTATGAAGTCAGGTGAATGGTTAATTAAAATAATCACCAAATCGTTTAAGAATTATTTTGAAAAGGCTGATGAAGAATATTTCAAATTGAAATATGGCACTGATGACAAAAAATACATCGCGAAAAAACTAATCAAAGTCGCCGCCAAAAATGCCAGCTTGCTTGGAGGAATAACCGGAGCTACCGTTTCCGTCGATGAAGCCGCCGCGCTTCTAACCGGTGGAGAAGCAGGAGTAGGACTACCAGCAAATATCGCTATTGCCGGACTGAGTATCGGCGTCGAAGCAATAGTGCTAATAAACATTCAATTGAAACTCGTAGCCAATTTAGCCAAACTATATGATGACCCGCTGGATCCCGATGATCCTGAAGATATACTTATAATATTGGCCTATGCATTAGGTGGAAAACTAACCGACACGCTGAGCAAATTTTTAGCAAAAAAATCAGGGATTCTTGCTAAAAATACTATTAAAAGAGTTATAAAAAAGGAAGTGTTGGCGGAGCTCAAGCGCCTTGGTGCAAAGATGGGGATGAAAATACTTCAAAGGAATATAATTAAATATACAGTCCCAGGGGTTTCAATTATGGTTGGAGGGGGATGGAATTATTTCGCCACCAAAAAAGTCGGAAAAATAGCCATAAAATATTTCAAAGAAAGAGCACAAGAACACGCAACAAGCAGGAAAGGAGATAAATAATATGAGCAGTAAACGAGTACTTGTCCTTACGGTCGGAACCTCCTCCGATCCCCTTATCGAGAGCATAAAAAGGCATAGGCCGGATAACATCTATTTTCTCGCCTCAGACGGCACCGCATCCAAAATCGATGAGATACTAAGTGAGGCATATCCATCAAACGAAATTCCACCACACAAAAAGTCCCTGCTCGAAGGTGAAGATTTCCTTGATTTGGGTCGTTGTTTCGAACATTCCGTAAAGATATTGGAGGATATAAAGAAAGACGGATTTTCAGCGGAGGATATCATTGTTGATCCTACCGGAGGTAGTAAAGCGATGAGTTCCGGGTTGCTTATGGCAGCTCCGTTTTCGGGGGTAACAATATCCTATGTAAAGAGCAAGAAAAAAGAATATCCGGATATCGATACTAATAAACCATATCTCTATGATGCAAAGGTAGTCGATGGCTACCATCCATACGAAGTACTGGCGAGGCAGGACAAAGTAGGATTTTGTCAGTCCTTCAATAATTATAGATTCACCTCAGCTATCGGCTTTTGCGAAACAATTGTTAAAAAGGGTGGCGAAAGGTTGGCAGAGCCATTCCAACACCTAAAGGAAATTTCTATGGGGTATCGTGATTGGGACCTCTTCAGGTTGAACGAAGGGAAAAAAATCATCGCGCGGGGATTAAAGCATTTGGAGTATTATCTGGAAAAATATCCAAACGATAAGGAAAAACTATTCAATTTCGTGGCTGCCGTTAAGAGCAATTTATTATCATTTGAGGATATACTATATAAAACCAAAAGCGGAAAGGTTTATAGTTTCGAGTTAGTCAACGAGTTGGTCGCCAACGCCTTACGAAGATCCGAAGAAGGGCGGTATGATGATGCGGTAGCAAGGCTTTACCGTGCTATGGAGATGATTGGCCAAACCAGAATTTGGGAGATATACGAGGTCGAAACTTCCGCATTTCCATACGATAAACTATCCGCCGATTTGAAGGATAAATTAAAGCCAAACGAAGATGGTTTTGTAAAATTGGCAAATTTCAATACATTTGTGCAATTACAATCCACAAATGACGAGTATGGGAAAAGGTATATAGAGAATGAAAGTAAAATTTTGTCCCTTTTGGGGCAGAGGAACAATTCAATTTTAGCTCACGGGAAAGTCCCTCTTAACGAAAAGAAATTCACGGATCTTTATAAGATTTTTAAAGATGTTTTTGGAATAGATGGTAGCGGTATTGAATTTGCAAAAATTGAAGAAAACGATTTAATCTCAATTGGTATATAGCGGTTATGAAAACAGATAATATCTTCCACACTATGGATCTTCCCCTAATATCGATGGTCGTAAAGGCAAAAGTTTCACGGAGAATAATTTGGAATTCGTTTCCCGGAAGCGTTATTCACGGGGTTATCGGTTTCAAATTAAAGGAATTATCCTGTGTTATGGCGCATAAAAATTGCAAGAAATGTTTCTTGGCGAATTCCTGCACTTACGGTTTTTTGTATGAATCGTTACGACCACCGGACAGCGAAAGGATGAAATTGTATCCACAGATACCTCATCCGATAAGGATAACGATTTATCCTTGGGATAAGCCTCAATTGGACCTCGGCGATGAGTTAGAGATAGGGATAACTCTTTTTGGAAAAGCAATATTCAATGCTTTGCTGGTATTGATAAGCTTGGAGGATATGCTTCGGGAGGGTATCGGCAGGAAGTGGGGAGGGGAAAGGGGCAAAGCCGTAATTATCGCAATTCGGGATATTCTCTCGGGCGTTGAGCGGAGTTGGGAAAAATTGAAATCCAATTACTCCCCCATATCAGCCTCTCAACCTAAAGATTTGATCGAAACATTTCCGAGTAAACATAATTTAAAATTGCGTTTCAAGTCCCCGCTGAAAATAACGACCGATGGCAAGCCTAATTTCAAACCAAGCTTCCGAAACATTTTATCTTCACTAATGAGGAGATTGGGAAATATCGTTTATTTCTACGGCGGCGAAGAGATACCTATCAATTACAAGGAATCCCTATCTGTTGCCGATAAAATCGAAGTATATCCCGATTTTCATCGGGTCAAAGCAATTAGGTATTCCAGTCGCCAAAACAAGACAATCAGCATTAGCGGCACAACCGGAGAAATGACAATTTTCGATTGTCCTTCGGATTTATCGGCATTATTGAAATTGGGACAATATATCGGGGTCGGCAAAAGCACCACGATGGGCTTGGGGGATTATGAATTAAATGAATTAGAGAAATGAAAGAATATGCCGGAGGTCGGACTCGAACCGACATGACCCGAAGGTCGGGGGATTTTGAGTCCCCTGCGTCTACCAGTTTCACCACTCCGGCGTAATGTTTCAGCGCCATATATCTACGGCGAATTCGAATTTATCAAGTTTTTATTATAATAAGCCCGTTAATTGAAATCAAATATATTTTGGAAAAAATGGAAAAATAAAATTTAAAAATTATAACGAAATTTCTTGTAGTTTAAATGCCAATTTTGTATAATTGCCTGCCAAGATAGAAAAGTTGTCTTTGGACAGTAAATGAAAGAAATACCAAATCTCACAGGAGGAATAACATGAAGGTTAAAATCGATCACGAACTTTGCGCCGGGGATGCGATATGCGCCGAACTTTGCCCCGAAGTATTCGAAATGCAGGATGATGATAAGGCTCATGTAATTGTCGATGAGGTTCCCGAAGGATCCGAAGAATGCGTTCAGGACGCTATCGATAGTTGCCCGGAGAGCTGCATCGAAATCGTTGAGGAATAATATCGGCAGATAAGAAATAAAACGAAACCGGAGATTCACCTCTCCGGTTTTTTTATTTGTGGAAGATTACGGAAGGCATGACTTAAGATGAATTATGGTCAAATTATAAGGATTAATCTCCCTCCCCAAGATTTTCGACAATGACCGCCGATAAAAATCATCTATTTTTCCATACCCCTTCTCGTAATCCTTTTCGTAATGATATTTCCTGCTTAAATCATCGATAAAATTCTTTACCTCAATCGCAAATGATTTTTGGCTGGGATCCTTAATTAAAAACCACAAGGAATTGGGATAAAGGGGACCGGTATATTCCTTTTGAAATTGATGTAAATCCAAGAACTTAACCCGATTACCAAAGTAATATGAGGGTGAATAAACATCGGTAATTATTATCTCCGCCCCGGGCGCATTTCTTTTGAAATCCTCCGCTGCCTCTTTCAAGGGAGATGAGTATGTCAAATTATGGTAATCCCTAACCAAGAAGTAATTAACATCCGCATATCCATAGAAAATTAACAATACTACTAACCCCACTAATCCAAGCGGAACCTTAAATTTCGTTAAACCGATCGACAAAAGCATCGGAACAAACAGTAGGGAGTAGATTATCCTCGAAGGAAAAAAGGCAAATGGCAACCTCTTAAAAATAAATAGGGAAACGGCAGTCATCAAGAGCAGGGGGGTCAAAATGCCGATAAGTCCGATTAGAACACTCCTGTCTTTCCATAATTTCCTCAAACCATATATAGCGGCAACAATAAATAAAAAAACGGGAAGCACAAATAGTATATCCCAAGGATAGACTGTTTCCGACAGGAAAAATGAATAAAGCGGATATATAATTTTCAATCCCGTATCGCCTAATATCCCTAAAGACGAATGGAAGGGGGGTGAATATGTGCTGTTGCTTATTTGTTCGATAAGGACCGAAAGCCAAGGGGAAAAGGCAACGATTATAATCAATTGGCTTGCCAAATATCGAAATATATTACTCCTCATTTTTGGGGTGAAAATCAGGAATAAAATGAACTCAGAGGCTAAAACAAACCACCCGGTGTTTGAAGTATATAGCAAAAAAATCGAGGAAATTATATAGGGTATGTAATATCCCCTCCTAAAAGAAAGAGTCATCTTAAAATAAAAATATAACGATAAAACAGCCAATAGATACAAGGCGGAATAATATCTCCCCATACGAAAATAAAGTAATGCGACCGGATGGATGAAAATTAACAAAATCGCATATAAAAACTCCTTGCGATTAAGGTAATCTTTATAGAAACGAAAGGAAACGAAGATACCCAATATACCCAAAAATGAGGATAAACTCCGCAAACCTATATCCGTGAATCCGAAAATCCCGCACCAAGCTTTTGCCACCAAAAAATAAAGGGGAGGATGATAATCTTTACCGATTATAGTAATGATTTCTCTTATCGGTCTATGGATTAAATCAAGGGTATAAAGTTCATCGCCCCACATCGAAAGTATATCGAGCCTAAAAAAGAGGAGACAAGCGGGAATTATTAATAAAATTAAGTACGACCGAGCGTTAGCCCGGCCGTATATATTACCTGAAAATGGCCTCACCTATAATTAATCATCCCCCGAATAAAGTTATAATATAATCCCTCAAGAAAATCACCCTTTCGATAA
>JALSTH010000133.1 GCA_026983835.1 Candidatus Zixiibacteriota bacterium
CGTTTGTATTTTTCTGCCCAGTAAATCATATATTTCAAGGGTGATATTCTGATTTGTGGGGAGGTAGTATTTGATTTCGGTGGTGGTGTTGAAGGGGTTGGGGTAGGAGGTTAAGGTTAGATAATTATTTGGGATATTTGTGCTGTCGCCAGAGACTACATCCTGCACCTCGCCAAGTTTCAAAAGCCAGATATCAGCGTCATTATATCCAACCGCTATATAATCGCCATCGGAGGTCTCCTTTATCGAATACGCCCCGGAATACTTCCAATCCGCATCAGTCCCATAAATGCGACTCCATAAACTATTCAAATAACCATCTATTTTTACTATATATACCCGATCATTGAAAATATAATCCGATACTACGCCTGTCAGTATATATCCCCCATCACTGGTTATATCCAATCCATATCCCGTCGTATAGTAGTAGTCACCGGAGAGACCGTAATTTCTCGAATTATAAGCGTATCCATTATCGTTCACCAGGCTGACTTTCATAAAATCATCAGAAGATATCCCAAGGGCTATAAAATCACTATTCGCCAGTGTCTTCACTGCATAATACGCCATAGCTCCACTGCCATACTTCCAGAGTAGGTTGCCTTGTGAATCGAAGCGGAGAAGTGAGGCGGAGTCACTCTGGCAGGCTACTATATATCCCCCATCGGCGGTCGTATCCACCCCATAAGCGGCATCCCAACCGCCATCGGATTTATAAAGATATGTTCCCTGAACTTCTCCAATAGAATCGGTCTTCACCAAGAAGACATCAAAGGCAATAGCATCAAACGAACTTGTCCGACCAGCTATTAAATAACCACCATCACGAGTCTGGCAGACACCATAAGCTGACTCATCGGCCCCAAAATCATAAAAACGCGTCCATATAGCATTCCCCTCGCCATTTATTTTTGCCAACATCATATCCCATTTCAAGTTGACAATATGAAATCCGGCAATAACATAATTGCCATCCCCTATATCTATAATATCCCTCCCCTGCACCGATCCTTCCATAGGGTATGAATATATATTAGTCCATATCGAATCACCAGCAGAATCAACCCTGCCCACAATTAGATCAGTTAATCCATAGACTCCACAGAAAATATAATCCCCATTCTCCGCTTCAAGAACTGAATACCCTTTATCCGTTCCCATATCCGAATCGAAATACTTCGTCCATAGCGTATCGATGTCTCCATAAAGAATCGATGGCAAAAGAAATAGCATTCCTAATATCAATAAAGTAACTTTTCTTTTCATTTTATCGCCTCAAAATATATCAAGTCTTTTGCATAATATAATTTTGTTTAGGTAATCCCCCCAGAGCATAAAGCTCCGGAGGAACTATCCTATACGCCGTTACTTCAATAAAGTCATCTTCTTGATTACGCTTATACTCCCAGAGGATAATCTACAAAAGTAAATTCCTGATGGCTGATTCTTAGCCTTCCAATTGATACTATGATAACCGGCGGTCTGAGTTCCATCGTAAAGCGTTTCAACTTTTTGACCCAATAAATCGTAAATATCGAGCTTTATGTTCTGATTTGTGGGGAGGTAGTATTTGATTTCGGTGGTGGCATTGAAGGGGTTGGGGTAGGAGGTTAAGGTTAAATAATTATTGGGTAGAGCGACATTATTGGTATCAACTCCAGTCGGGGCCTCCCCTACTTTTACTAGCCAAGCATTACCGCCTACCTCCCCTGCGGCGATATAATTTCCATCGGAAGTCTGTATTATCGAATATAATTCAGAATCCCCATAGCCATTCACACAGGTTAATTCCCATTCGGTGGCAAGGGAAGTACTATTGGTTTTCAATATATATCCATTTCTATATGATCCACCATAATAACTATCGATGCCGGTAAACCCCGCAAATATAAATTCCCCATCGTCAGTTACATCTACGCCAAAGCCGATTGTTTCGTAAAAATCTCCATTCGGACCTATTTGCCGAGACATTACATTATATCCATTGCTCAAAGTCAAATAAATAAACATTTTCTCGTTCCAATCATAATAATAATTGTATCCCATACCGACGCTAATCGATGATCCATCGTCAAGAGATTTTACATCATAAAGAGACACATATTGGCTGTGCCATTTCCATTGCAGATTACCCTGTGAATCATAGCGGAGCAGGGAGGCGGAATCACACTCCGCTGCTACTACATAACCGCCATCGGCTGTCGTATCGACTCCGAACGCTAACTCATATCCTCCGGCAGACCTATAAGTGAGTGACCCTTTCAAATTCCCAACCGAGTCGGTCTTTGCCATAATGACATCATACGCAATAGCGTTACCCGAGTTAGTCTGCCCCACCATTAAATACCCGCCGTCCGGCGTTTTACATACATCATAAGCTCCATCGTGATCGCCGAAATTATAGTTCCTCGACCATAATACATCACCATTATCATTTATTTGCATCAGCCACATATCATCAGTATCGCTATAGGATGTCGTGATACCGGCAATTATAAATGTAGAATCATTAACCCTTCTTATGGAACGGGCACAATCGTTCCCTATCCCGCCGAGGGTTTTACTCCAAATGCTGTCCCCATCACTACTAGCTTTGAGCAAAAAGCAATCAGTGCTACCTAGGGAAGTAGCCCGATAACCAACCGCCAAATACCCACCATCAGATGTCTCCGCAACCGAATAAAAAATGCTTCCAAACCCGGACTGAAACCATCGTTGCCACAATATACCAACATCCCCAACGGCTATCCAAGGAAGGGAAAGAAGCAACGCCATAGTCAAGGCAAGCGTTCCATTTTTCATTGTGACACCTCTAATATTTAATGTTTTTATTTTAGAAATTTTAAAATATTAATATTCCCTCAACTACTTAACCAAAGAACCGGCTGTTACTATTTGAGTAAAACCAATTCTTTTACCTTCCTATCACTTTTGCCAATCAATCTGCAAAAATATATTCCACTTGAAAAGCCTTCTGCATCCCAGCGGAAAGTATACTTCCCTCCGCCCACATAACCATTGTGAAGTGAAGCAACCTTTTCCCCCAGCAAATTGTAAATGGATAAATCGATATATTCCGAATGAGGAATCAGCACTTCAACCGTGGCTGTCGAATTGAAGGGGTTGGGATGGGATGACAGAAGAAAGGTCTTCGGTAGAATTGTGTCATTACCATTCTCAACATCGGTGCTCATATCCATCAATTCCAATATTTGCAGTGAAATAGAATTCGCGAGAAAAACATAATTACCGGCCACGGCAACTCCCTCACAATCACTATAAGTATCGAAAGTATCAATAATCGCAGGATTGGATGGATCGGAGACATCAAGTCTGACCAATCCACTTCGTCGATTGGGAATGTAAGCTATATTGTCCTGAATATCAATATCCATAAGCGGATTAAATCCCTCCATCATAGCTAAAAGTTGCGGATTGGTCGGGTCAGAGACATTCAAAAAATACATTTTCCCATACGAGGTCAAAAGGTAGGCGATATCATCAACACAGAAAAGTTTACTCGGGATACCGCTGACTTCAAAAACTGACATCTGTTGAACATTATATGGATCGGAAACATCGAATATATAGAACACAAAGGGATAATAGCCAGCAGTTACATAAAGCATATCATTACATACCTTTATACTATAAATTATGTGTAGGTCACCCGGAAGCGGTATATTCGAGATAAGCTTAGGTAACTGTGGATGAGCGATATTAACAATATCCACACCCATATTAATCATACCGACATAAGCGTAATCACCAGAAATATCAACAGACTTCACATATACGCCTGCATCCCTGTATTTTGCAACGAGATTGGGGTAAGCCGGGTTCTCCAAGCTGAATATTTTTAACCCTTTGTTCCCATCAGCTACATACAAATAGCCTTTATCCACGACGAATTGGCCATTGGTGAAATGGGTGTGACGATATGTTCTAATCTCACGGCAGCACACCGGATCAGCAGGATCGGAGATATTCAATGTGCCAATTCCTCCATTTGCCCCTATAACATAAGCATAATCACCATTAACTATAACATCATCGCTTCTAACCCCTGCCGTGGTAGAGATAGGAAGGGGAAATTCCGGATCACGGATATCGATTATATTCAGCCCATCACCACAACCATAATAATAATTGCCGAGAGCGAACGATCCCGAATTTACCCCTCCCCCCAAACATTCGCCCTCAAGCTGCGGCATAGCCGGAAAATCAAGCTTATAAACCCAAAAATAGCCTCCTTGCGAGAAGTAAAGATAACCGTTTTTCACAAATACATCCGTTGGACCGCTACCTGTTTCAACAAGTCCGATGCGAGTCGGATTTGTATGGTCGGAAATGCAAAGGATCAGAATTCCATAATCAGTTTCGTACCAATTACCATCATCATACTCATATTGATTAGCCAAATAGGCATAATCACCTTTGACATAAATATCACAACCATCGATATCCTCGGTATAAGTCGAAGCAACCGATGGATTGCTTGGGTCGGACACATTCAAAATAGTAAGCTCATAATAACCGCTTGATGGATTGTTAGCCAACAAATACGCATAACAATCCGCAACAAGAACTCTTTTCAATGTATGATTGGAAAAGGGGTAATCACATACCTTGGTATAATTGGGTTGTTCGCGGATATCATATATACATAATGTATATTTCTCAGCAACAAACAGATACGGATCTCCCGAATTTTTTGAGATAAAAAGATCGCTGATTTCTATACCATAATAAAAGATACGCCCCGCCAGAGAAGGGTCATAGGGATCGGAAATATCAAGAATGTAGACCCCATCCCTGTCCGAAGAGATATAGGCATAATTCCCGTAAACCGCAATGGAATTAGCCCCGTGTATTTCATAACTGCCGATCAAATGAGGTTGCTTTTTGTTTGAAATATTAAAAATCATCAGTCCCATCTCCGATGAACAATACGCATAAGGTTCCCGCACCTTTACATAGTTTATCCCCGACCATAAAGAGGAGGAAACAGATTGTAAGGGTTGAGCATAAAGAACGATAGGTATCACAATCAGCATAAATACCGATGGAATAAGAGAATAATATCCCCTCAAATTCAATAGCTTTTTGGATAATAATCTCATAAGCACCTCCATAATAAATATAATATCTCATAGCCGATTGTCAAGATTACAATTATCATCTATAAGCACAGGAAAAGATATTGACAGCAGGGGCATATTTAAGTATATCCTAATGGTGATAATTATTAAGTTTTATATTCAACAAGCCTTTATAACTCAATAGGCTTTCAAGGAGATTAATATGTCTAAAAATATAATTGTTTCTCTTCTGCTAATAGTTTTCCTAATATCCGCCTTTGGTATCACTTTCGCAGGTCAAAAAGAAGTTAAAATGGTCGCCGATTGGGCTAAATATCGGCTCCAATGGGCTGGGTTTTGGTACGGGCCTTCTCGAATGGGATTACCTTATGGACAAAGACTCCCTATGTTAATCAAGGATGATGGAAGTAATATCTTCGAAGTCGCTATAGATTATATCTTGGATATCCCCGGATTTGATGGCGAAGTAGTCCCTTTCAATACCTACATTATCGACAACGGCAAATTCATCGAGAAGGAAGGAACGAAATCGCATTTGAAATATCCAGATGAATTAGACAAATTCAAAAACAGCGGCGCAATTTATGAGGAAGATATTACTTTAAGTAAAGATTGGAGACCGGTACAGGGGACCGATAGCGCATCAGTCAGAATATTGAAAGAAATCCTTTTCGATTTGGATAAATTCTTTACCACCAAGATGGACAGTTTCCCGGGATTGAATACAATAGATACTCTGCATATAAAAATTAACCCTTTTACCGCCCAAGACCGTGAAGTATTCGCCCTACCAGAGGGAATAGATTTGATCTTTGCCATAAAAATCCATCAACCCTTCGTCCTTCAACAATTTCAGCATTACTTTTGGGATAAGAAGGAAACGAGGTTCTTTAACCCCAATATAATCAAAAAAGTAGTACAATATGGGAAGATATATACAATTTATTTGGCGGATAATTATCCCACGATGATGGAGGAGATGGAAAAATGAATTATCAATTAAAAAGGATAGGGGTTTGGTCGGCGGTTAAAATTTCATTTTTGATCAATGGGTTGTTGGGGCTGATTTTGGGATTCTTTGCAGGATTCATATTATTTTTCTTTAGGGCATTGCTTATGAATTTTGCCGAATTTCAGGGGGGAATGGATATAAATCCCTCGATGATGGGAGGGGCTTTTGCGATAATAATCCTCCCCTTGATGTATGCTTTCTTCTTGGCGGTGGTCAATGGGATTATTATTACGGGAGTATCGGTGTTGTTATATAACCTGTTTTCAAATTTAACCGGCGGTATCGAAATAGAACTAAATTCAATCGCTTTGGCACAGGCTGCCGCACCACCAATGCAAAGGCAAACTCCACCTCCAATTCAACCTGCTGAGAATACAATACCTCCAGATAAAACCGATGAGCCCAAAAATCCTGTCGATGGCGATGATAAAAGGGAAGAACCACCCTTGACTTCCGAAGGAGGGGTTGATGTCTGACAACAAGGGGGAAGTGGTTGTAAGGATGGCTCCATCGCCTACGGGCTACCTCCATGTAGGCAGCGCACGGACCGCTATTTTCAATTATCTTTTTGCCCGTCATCACGGAGGAAAATTCATCATCCGCATGGAGGATACGGATACCGAGCGCTCTTCCGAAGAAATGACTACCGCTATTTTGGATGCCTTGAGATGGCTTAATATCGATTGGGACGGGGAGATATTTCATCAATCCCAACGATTCGATATATACCGCCAATACGCCGAAAAGCTTTACGAGATGGGCAAAGCATATTATTGCTATTGTTCCCCGGATGAACTGGATGCGAAGAGAAAACAAGCTCAAGCGGAACGGAGGCCGTATCGTTATGACCGTAAATGCCTCCATCTAACAAGAGAGGAAAAACAAAAACTCGACGATGCCGGAGTGCCTAAAGCTTTAAGAATAAAAACTCCTCTCGAAGGAATTGGAAGTTTCAACGATATCGTCTATGGCGAGCTTACTCGGGATTTTACCGAGTTGGACGATTGGATTATTATGCGGTCTAACAGAAAATGCACCTATAATTTTTCCTGTGTGGTGGATGACCATTTGATGGGTATCACCCACATAATCAGGGGTAACGACCATATCACCAACACATTCAAGCAGATAACCGTTTATAACGCTTTCGGTTGGGAACCGCCCAAATTCGCTCATATCCCCCTTATTCTCGGTAAAGACAGACACAAAATCTCTAAGCGGCATGGCGCCGTTTCGGTTACGGATTATAAAAAGAAAGGGATCCTTCCCGAGGCTTTATTTAATTTTTTGGCGCTATTGGGATGGTCTCCGGGTGACGAACGAGAAATTATGGGCAGAGAAGAGCTTATAAAAGCGTTTTCACTGAAAAGGGTCTCTGCCACCAATCCGATTTTCGATTCGGTAAAGTTGGAGTGGATGAATTCGGAATATATCCGAAGGATGGATGATAACGAATTATTGGATAAGGTCAGATGGGTCTTAATTGATGCTGGATTGACAACCCGTCTTTCGGTAGAGTCCCATTGGCATTATATGCTGAAAATCGTTGCCTTAATGAAGGAGCGAGTGCGGACGCTCAATGATTTCCCTCGTTTAGCAAGGTTCTTTTTTACCGACAATTTCGATTACGATGAAAAAGGAGACAAAAAACATTTCAAAACCCCCGAAGTAGCGGATAGACTTAATGCTCTGCGCGATAAATTAAGCGGGTTGAATAAGACATTTGAAATAAATGAGATAGAAAAGGCTGTACGCGGTCTGGCGGAAAAGCTTAACATTAAACCAGCCCTTTTAATTCATCCGACCAGACTTGCCCTTACGGGATTGACATTCGGTCCCGGACTTTTTGAGTTGATGGAGCTTTTGGGCAAGGAGAAATGCTTATCGAGGCTCGATAGGGCTATCGATTACATCAAGAATAAATTCCGAACCTAAACTATTGCAAATATCCCAGCGCCTTCAATTGTTCGATAGTATTTTTATCCAAGTTAATAGTATTTTCAATCTTACGCTCCGCAGCCATCGTCGATAATGTTTTTAACTCCAACGATTTCATACTGTCCGCAAGTGCCTTATAATCAAGTTTACCATAAAGATTAATTTTCTCGCCCGGATCGGCAATCAAATCGAAGAAATTTTCATCGGGGAAAATTGCCCGCTTATCAATACCATTTAGCCCCATTTGGTTTATCATAAGATTGCAATAATCGGGCACGGTCTCGATTAATTTATATTTTAAGGTGCGGACGCTCGATATACCCAAACCCTGCGATATAATGCACTTATGATTAAAATCGGAAGCAAATATATCCAGTCCATCCCAACTTTTTGGGTATTGAACCCCCACATAGGACAAAATAGTCGGAGCATAATCTATTTGCGTAACCAAAGATGAATCGATAGTGCCAGCTTTCTCCATATATGGCAATTTAATAATAAACGGAATATGAATCAGCTCATCAAACATCGAAAAATTATGTCCCCAACCATAATGATCGAAAAACTCCTCCCCATGGTCAGCAGTAAACAGAATAAACGATGATTTATAAAGACCGGAGCTTTTCAAATAATCCAAGAAGCGTCCCAATTGTGAATCGGTATATTCCACTTCACTTTGGTAAACTGATGAATACAATTGGTATTTATTCTCACCCCATCCATTCTTGAAAGGAGAGACGAACTTCCCGTTGTATGGGTGGAAATAATACGGTTCATGCGGGTCCATATAATGCAAGTACATAAAAAACTTCCTCCCGCCATTTCTTTTCAACCAGTCGATAGCGGTATCGGTCGTTTTATCAGCGGTTGTGTACGCCCTAAGTTTTCGCTTAATCGGAGGGAATATATTGCGAACAATAAACTCCACCGCCGAGAATTGATATAAACGGGGAGCATCGGCATCAAAAGGATTGGCTTTTACATCCCCCAAAAATCGGAACTCATTAAACCCACGATTGAAACCGGTATCTTCCCTGATATTAAAATTTGTGCTAAAACCGACACTATAATAACCCGCATCGCTCAATTCATCGGAAAGTATGGGAATATCCCGTGGCAACGGATTCTCATGCCTTAATACCCCGTGTGCTTTTGGTAGCAGGGAGGTAAAAATGCTGGCAATAGAAGGTTGAGTCCAATAACTACTGGAAATAGCATTCGTAAAGAGGATCCCATCATCAGCCAAATTTTGCATAGCGGGTGTATTTATGTCATATCCATAGGGAGAGATCCAGTTGCGGCGAAGAGCATCTACCAAAATAATAAATACATTCGGCTTATCCTTAACATTAATTGCTTTGGACGAATCGTATGGCTTATTGAAATAAGTTTTGGGAGGGGAGATAGTATAGATGACCCCGCTGAAAACCCAAAATATTAAATATAAAATCAAAATAGTTAAATACCGCCGTTTGGAAAATCGGCGTACTACAGAAAATATAGATTTGGAGAAAATAAAAATCAACCAATATGCCGCAATGACCATAATGGATAGTATTATAAATCCCGCTATCGAGTTAGGAGCAATTGACAATTTGTATGCTAAGGTTTCCGAGATAATACCAACTATCGAAAAAGCCACCGCGGCGGAAAACGAGATATTAAATATGGTTTTACGATTCGATCTCACTGAACTTACAATCGTCAGGAAAACAATTACATAAGCGATTATAATTCCAATGACGACCCCCAAAATCCCATAATATGATAAAGCGGCAAAGGGCAATGTCCATCTCTCATAGCCGGTTTGAAGCGTCACCACTATCGATTCGACCAAACCGGAAGCTCCTGCGCCCGTCAATCCACCGACTACCGCAGGGAAAATAATCTTCAAATTAATCAATTTCCTAATAAATTCCATCGAATCACTTTCTCCAATAAGTGGGACAATATCCCTTTTAACAATTCAGAGATAAATTATTATCTTATGTATGGCAATGAAAAAATGACGATAACCGTAAAGAAGTAAAGTGAAATAATCACAAAAAGCCTCTTGAGGTATCTATTAAATAAACTTTTTGACAATCGGATATATTTTGATATATTTAGTTTATCAATCTTTTGGTATCAATCACTTCTTTACAAATGAGGTTTCCTATGAAATACGGCCGTTTCTTACTTGTCGTCTGTTTCTTATCCTTTGCGGCGACTCTATTCGCTCAGGAAATAACAGTCCAGGATTTCCGTAATGCCGAATCTAAAATGAAATCCCTCTATTGGGAAAAACTGCAAGCAAGAATAACTCCTGCTGTCGCACTTAGCCAATCCGATTTCGATGTGAAATATTGGGAATTGAATATCGATGTAACCGATATCGCCGGCGAAACCGTAACCGGTATCGTTACGATGACTTCCGAATCCGTTATCGACGGACTCACGGATATCGATTACAATTACGACAGCGCTATGTATGCCGATTCGGTCAAAATGGGAGGGCAGGATGTTGCCTTCTCTCACGATGGCGATCTGCTCAACATTACCTTAGATAATACCTATAACACGGGCGATCAATTTACTACGGTAGTCTATTATCATGGACATCCGCCCGGAGGTGGTTTTGGTTCATTTACTTGGGAAACTCACAACGGCTATCCGATTGTCTCCACCCTTTCGGAGCCCGAAGGTGCCCGTGAATGGTGGCCCTGCAAAGATATGCCGCACGATAAAGCTGATTCTGCGGATGTCGTAATAACCGTTGAGGATGATTTGGTGGCTACCTCCAACGGAACTTTGGTAAGCGATGTGGATAATGGCGATGGGACTGAAACTTTCCATTGGCATATCTCATATCCTATCACAACCTATCTTATCTCTTTGGCTATTTCCAATTATGAGAATTTCACCGATTGGTATGTAAATACCGAAGGTGATTCGATGCCGGTAACCAATTATGTATATCCGGAACTTTATGATGATGCCGTTATCGATTTAGGCATCACCCCTGATGTTATAACATTCTACGCCAGTAAATTCGGCGAATATCCATTTTTTAGGGAAAAATACGGACATTCCATATTTCCTTGGGGCGGAGCGATGGAGCATCAATGCAATACCAGTTATGGTTCTATGCTAATCAGGGGAGATCACTATTATGATTGGATACTGGCTCACGAGTTATCCCATCAATGGTTCGGCGATATGATAACCTGCGACACTTGGCCCAATATCTGGCTGAATGAGGGATTCGCATCCTATTGTGAAGCATTATGGGCGGAGCATAACGGCGGGTTCCCTTCCTATATCTCCTATATGAGATTATCCAACGGCGTCAGCGATCCAAGCGGTCCGATTTATGATCCGGATGATTTATTCAGCAGCAACACCGTTTATAATAAGGGCGCTTGGGTATTACATATGCTCCGCGGGGTTATGGGCGATGATGCGTTCTTCGACGGAATGTATGCCTATGCAAACGATCCCGACTTTATGTACGGCACGGCAACCTATCAAGGATTCCAAGCCGATATGGAGCAAGTTTACGGGGCGAGCCTCGAATGGTTTTTCGACGAGTGGATGTTAGGAATGAACAGGCCTACTTATGTATATTCTTGGATGAAAGAAGATATCGGCGGCGGACAATCAGCGATTTACCTCCATATCAATCAAACCCAAAGTCCGCCAGCGCCCGATGTTTTCACTATGCCGATACAGATTAACCTGAGCGGGAATGGAATGGATACAACCGTTACGGTATGGAATGACACCAGAGAAGGCGATTGGGCTATTGTAATAAATGGTGATCCCACCCAGCTTGATTTGGACCCCGATTATTGGATTTTGGAGTATAACTATGAGGAAAATTATGGTTTTAATATCGTAACGACCGAGCTCCCTGACGGCGATTTGGATCACGATTACTACGCGGTTATCGTAGCGAAGGGAGGCACCGAGCCGTATACATTTACCGTAGTCGATGGTTCTCTACCGCCCGGGATAGACCTGAACAGCGATACGGGAATTATCAGCGGCAGACCTACGCAGATCGGAGACTATTCTTTCACAATTCGGTGTACCGACAGCGATGAGCTTACCGATGATCAGGATTATCAAATAACCATATATGAGCATCAGGGAATCGATGAAGGAACACCCCGTTTACCTTCCGAATTTGTCCTTTTCGATAATTACCCGAATCCTTTTAACGGCTCTACAGTTATCGGATTCAGCATCAAGAAAGATTCACGGGTAAGCCTTGAGGTATTCGATATTTTGGGACGCAAGGTCGATACAATCTTCCAAGGCTCTATGAAAGCCGGGGAGCATAAATTGGAATGGAAAGCGGATTCGGTTCCGTCGGGCTTATATTTCTATAGATTGACTACCGATTACGGAAGCATAGCTAAAAAGATGGCTTTGCTAAAATAATAAACCCTTTTCAACAGATAAAGGGAATCCGCCAAAGGTGGGTTCCCTTTCTTAATTAATAATCCACCCATAAAAAAATCAGGTATCCCGAAATATGGGATACCCGATCGGCTATAGAAATGATAGGGAAATGATGACAACCAGGATTGCCGGTTGCTTCTCTATTTAATCAATAACATCTTACCTACAATATTTGTTCCCCCAAACCGTAAATAATAATAATAAATCCCAGTAGCATTACCGGTGCCGTCCCAAACCACATTGTGAGGACCCGCCTGCTGGTTTTCATCAATTAATGTTTTTACTTCCCGCCCAAGTATATTATATACTTTTAGCGTTGTTCTGCCATCGGTGGGCAGAATATAATTTATCGTGGTTTGGGGATTGAACGGGTTAGGGGAATTGTATGCAGTCAATGTTTCGGCTTCCATCACTGAAGCCTCGGCTTGTTCCGAACAGCCGTTTCCACTAACAGTCGCCAATTTATCCCATCCATAACTTACCCAACCATTTCCGACGAAATCGGACGGTTCCACTTTCTCGGCGATATTTACAGGGTTATTACTATGAGCAGTGGAAGGAACGACCCTGAAAGGGAACATATTGGAGTCGGATTTGATTGACGGGTAATCGCCGGCATAAACCCAATATTCGTAATCGCCCAACGGCGCCCCCGAAGGAACAACCTGAGAAACATTTGGAACATTATAGGACTGATATGCCGAAAGAGGAACATTATTAAATTGATTGAGCGGTCCATAAAATGCGCCACTCGGTAATTTAAGCATAATCCAAACATCGACATTATAGTTGTTCGAGGTGTTATTCCGAAGAATACCGGTAAAATAGAAACTACCTCCGGATGAAAGTATTTCTATCGGGGTATCATCGGGAATCATTTTTACCGTATATGGAGAATTGGAAATATCAGGCTGATAACCCACTATCACCTGATAGGTCGTGTCACCTCCGGAAATCCCGACATCGCAAACCCCATAAGCGTTTACAAAATCTCCGACAGAATAATCGGATATGTCAACCCCCGCGAAATCGCTGATATTAAGTGCTAAATCTCCGGAACCATCGTTAATGGTGATGGTTTTTGAATTTCCGTTATCGACAATCGATTCCGCCGTCCCACCGACCCACATTCGAGTGCCTTCCCAAGTAATATCGTTCGCATCGCCGGTACTGAACGGAGTATCCCAAACATACTGATTTTCGTCGAAAACCGTTATATTCGTTATGTCAACCAATTGTGTCGTGCCGGCATTCTCATCAACCGTTCCATCAACCGCAATGAGATTTCCAAAATCTATCCCGCCTAACAGGTTTATATCGAAAAGATTTATACCCTTTCCGGAAGAATCCTCGATATAAGCATCCGTTATATATGGATTTGTAATCCCCGCTCCCAAAGTGACAAAGCCCTTAACTATGACATCCTGACCGGCGTATTGCTCATAATTATCCTGAATATCCGCAATCGATATCGTATCGCCCGGAGCAGAAGGAGCAAGCGGGAAAGTGTCGCCTTCAACGGTATAAAAATCATACCCGGTGGTATTTAAAACTATATCACCATCAATTATATTACCATAACCGTCCTCAGTTTGATAAATGGCGGTTCCTATGGCGTTCAGGCGATCTATAGTTTCCGGATGCGGATGCCCGTAGCTGTTTTGTCCCACTGAAATTATGGAAACCTCAGGGTCCAATTCATTCAGAAATGTAGGATTGGAAGAATATCTGCTCCCGTGATGATCGACCAAATAAACATCCACATCGCCACAATCCGCCCCGATCGAAGTCTCTATATCCGAATACTTGGAGGTGTTATATCCTGATAAATCTCCGGCGGCATAGAATTGGAAGTCATTGTAATCCAACCTAATCGCTACACAAAAATCGTTTTCATCATTTGAGCTCCCGCCGTCGCAATTATCGGCGATATAGGGAGGGGATAACTGGCCATTTCCGTTTAACCCCAAGCAGGTGATAGTAGCTCCTCCTCCAAGGTCTATAACCTGACCGTCGGTTATAGTATGACGAATGGAGGAAACTAAGCTCGCATAGTCATCATAAATCCAAGTGCAATACTCCCAAGCCCTATCGTAAACGGTATCAACGGTTACATAATTCATCAATCCCTCAGCCATTCCTCCGATGTGGTCTGCATGATAATGCGAAGGGATGAAATAGTTAAGATGATTGATACCGATGCTGTTAAGATACGACCAGATATTGTCCGCTTGATCGATCTGCCCCGCATCAAACATTAATGTTCGTCCGGTAGGGGAAATTATTAGAGTGCAATTGCCTTCACCGACATCGATTATATGTACTTGCAGATTCTGAGCTATCGCATTCGAGAATGATAATACGAAAACGGTTAAGATAATCATTATCAATAACTTAATTTTGGCAACCATATTATTACCTCACAATTGGAAAAGGATGTATACTGTTAAAAGGCGCCGCTGATTATTTCAGCAGCACCATTCTTTTAATTCCACTGTATTGACCGGCAGTTAACCGATAATAATATATTCCAGAAGAAAATTCCGATAAATTCAAGGTTATCGAGTAATTCCCAGCTCTTTTCATTCCATAGCGTCGGAAAGCCACTCTTTCACCTAATAGATTATAAATCGACAAATTCACTTCGGCAGGCTTGACTATTGTGTAATTAATTTTAGTGTTGGCGTTGAACGGGTTCGGATAATTCTGGGAAACATCAAAGTCGAAGGGAAGATTCTCATCATAATCCACCACACCGACCTTCTCTATGTCTCCCTGACGGGGCATTATATCATAGGTTGAGTAGCTATAGCTGAATACACCATTAACAAAGATCCCATCATCAAGATGCGGATCATACTCAGAACCATACTTGTACACATCGACCGTATCGGCATAAGTAGTATCCCGCACCTGCCAATTTCCGAAGCTGTCAGGTAATGTGCAGACAATCATCGGTTCGTTGATTCCGACAAGGACACCCTCATACCACTCGGCATGAGTAGCGCCTTGAGTCAAATCGCTTGCAGGCAATTCCTTAGGATCGATTTCGTCTCCGGAGGCAACATAAGTATATTGTTCTAATTCATCAATCTCGGTTTCACCAAAGTACTCTTCTACCAACCCCGAGATTACTAATGTATCGCCTCGTTGCGGGTTGTCAAAAAAGGTATTGAAAACCTTAATCCCATTATAGTAAGAAAAGCTGTTATCCTGAATGTAGAAATAATATTTACTGAAATCAGTCGTATCGCAGGTAGCCACTGCCTTTACGGTCACATATTCCCCAGCGATTCGAGAGCTATCACTTCCGGCGGCGGGCTGTTGCACTTTCGCTATCGGAGTAAATCCGCCGTTGAAAATACTGCTATCGGGCTCATCCATAGGGACGCCGTCTTCATTCTCGACACCTTCCACAACCAATGTATATTGAAAACCATCGGTTTGCTCCGAAGTGGTCAAAGTTACTTTGGAGTGATCCGTACCATCCAATACAGCCTGCGAGACGGAAACCCCATCCGATATTGTATAATTCCCATCATCCTCAGCTGAATTCTCATCCAAATTCATATTGAATTTCACGATCAAATGGGTTTCATCCCAAGGGTAAGAATACATAACACTCGGGGGATTGTTTCCGGAAACAACAAAATCGGATCCGCCTCGAGGGTTTATTCGGTATTCGCCATAGCTATACATAACCAAACCGATTACTTTATCATAAACCATTCCGGGTTGAACAGGGGGATCCGGTTGATCATCGCCATTTTTATAAAGCTCATCATCGACCAAACAGGAATCGCCAGAAGCATCCATCATCCAAAAGGTGCCATGCCCACCATCTGAAAGGATAGTTACATTCTGCACCATTACCAAAACACCTTCATTCGCTTCCGCATCAAAGCCGCATCCACCCGCTAAATCGGCTGTAGTAACCAATAATGTTTCCGGAAGAGCGTTACCGTGAGAGACGATATTATATTCCGAAACATAGTTAATTTCAGTCATCCCATAATATTCGCTGACCTCACCGGTTAAAGTTACATAATCGCCGACCTGCGGATCGACCGAAGTATCATAAACATAAACCCCATTCCAAGTAGTTGAATCCGGGTTTTGGATAAAGAAATCGGGATAATTACCCTGGACAACCGCAGTAACGACACCTTCGATGCTTACATCACTACCGACATAAGTCGAAGGATAACAGTCGTCCCCACTACCCTGATTGGTTGTATACTGAACCTCATAAATTGATTCGGCGTTCGCCACAACAAAGAATATCAACAGAATTGCGATTACTGATATCGACCGCACTAACAACCTATACATTTTGCTTCCTTTCACTTGTGGTTTATTTTTGAATTAATTATATTTAAGGAACTTTTTATCAATATAAACCTTTATGTTAATATAATGTATAAGTTTTATTATCAAACAATTATTTTTAAATCCCCATTAGTTTAACATTATGAAATTACGAAAAATAACTTATTTTGTCAACCTACTTTTCGCTTTTTCTTTTTTAATTATAGCCTCCTGCGGTAAAAAGGAACCCGATCGAAGTCAGAATTATACTCCAAAAGGCGTTGCCGTTTCGTACAATAAAGGTACGCCAATAATCGAATGGCAAACGGATCAGCCATCCTTCGGCTCCGTCCTTTACGGAACCTCACCCGGTTCTTATAATCATTTCTCCTACGAAGCCGAAAAATTAACAACAAACCATTCTTTGCAGGTAATTGACGCCGACTCCGGGATCACATATTATTTTGTCGCCCGCTCCATTACCGATGACGGGATTATCGAAATATCTTCAGAAGGTGAATTCCGCCCGCAGGCTCATCCACCGAATAATCTATTTGAATGGACGATGTTGGATATCTCACAGGGATACACTATCGGTGATTGCCATTATATCCAAACCCCGAACGGCTATCGGTTATTTATCGATTCCGGATATGAGGAGAAAATAAACACAATATATTCCTTTTGTAATAGTTTAGGGGTAAACCATTTCAACCTTGCGCTCTTAACCCATTTTCACGCCGATCATTACGGAGGATTTTTGGGAGGACTTTTCGACAATTACGACTTCGATTCTCTGAAGATCCCGATTACCCATGAATCGGAATACGATTGGGCTTACAGCGATGTAATCAATTCCGCCCAAAATAACAATATAGGCATAAGCTATGTTAACGAGGGTGATACTTTGAATTGGGATCCGTCGTTAAGCGTTATCGCCCTGCACGCCGGCAGTATGAACGACGGCAATGAAAACAATTCTTCCATCGTGTTAAAAATCACATACGGCGATATAGATTTTATTTTAACCGGCGATGCGGAAATCCCCTCGGAGACGATGATCCTCGATGATTTCCCGTCTTACCAATTAGACTGCGAAGTACTTAAAGTGGGGCATCATGGCAAAAGCGACGCCACATCGGATGAATGGCTTGATGTCATTACGCCCAAAGCGGCTCTCATACCGGTAGATCAACAATCATCTTGGGGCGGAAATTCCCTGCCGTCACAGTCGGAAATCGATAAGCTGAAAGGACGCAACATAGATATTTTCCGAAGTGATAAAAACAATCCTAACGACGATCAATACCATCATGGGAACATCACGGTTTTCTCCGATGGCGTTAGTTATGAGATAGTTTTTAATTAATCGGTTATAAAACTCCCATAAATAATAAATCGCCCTTTTGGGCGATCCATTATGAAACTATTTTGCGTAATTTCCAACTTGACCTATCGTTTTTTCTATGGAGATATCTTAAAAATATAAATCCCATAGGAAGGAACGGATGCATATAAGTAGTTCGTTGTCGGAATATAAAGAACATCCTTACAAAGGCCGCCGACCGGGTAGAATAGGTCCACATCCTGCAAATCGGAGGTGTTGACAACCTTTAATCCATTCTCCCCATCCGCTATTATGGTATAGATTCCATCGACATAGAGTGAAAAAGCATTCTGCGTATAAATCGTTCCCGAAAGCCCCAATGAAAAAACATCGGTATAGTCGATAATATCCACCCCAGAAGCACCATCGGCAATATATGCTTTAGTATCGAAAAGCCTCACAGCTCTCGCCGGAGAGCTTAGCGCATAGTTGTTTGTATAAACGATGCTATATGGATCTGTAACATTCAGGATAACAAAATCATAATTGCCGCAGGCGAGAAATGCATAAAGGCTGTCATTAAGCATACCTATTCTTATATCGTTTATCTCTTGAGAATTTGGATAATTATTGACATAAGACATATTACCGTAGGTGCTGACATCGATTATATATAATCCGGATTGATCGGTTCCCACATAAGCCATACCATTTTGCACCGCAACAGATCTACAACCGGATCCTAGATCCATATTGGCGAGATAAGTCGGTTCCCTCGGGGATGTAATATCAAAGGAATACAAAATTGAATCGGTAATTGCGAATAACCGCAAATCCCCTGATCTGAACATACCTCTGATATAACCGCCCGAAAGGTGAGTTGAGCTCAAATAATAAGGGAAATTTTGATTATTGACATCATAGATTTCAATATCGCCCCCATCAGCGGCATACAAAACACCATCGCTATAGTTCAGCTTTCCTAAATAACTTTCATCGTTTTCGCTTTTCATAATTCCCCTAAAAAATAGCGGACCGTTCAAATCGACAAACCCGGAATCCGGATCGCCGAAAGAGGAATATCCGTAGGAATTACAAGCTTTCATTTTGTATCTATACCATCCCCCGCCGGAATTATTGTAATCGTAGTAAACCGAATCCGATTGAAAAACAGTAGCCCAAAGGCTGTACTCGGTTTCCTGCCCAAAACTTCTGTAAATGAAAAAGGAATCGGCAGGGGTAGTATTCCATCTAACAACCATTGAGCTCCCATCGAAAAAGCAGGATTTAATTCGAGGCGGGACAGGAGGGGGATTTCCCGTATCAAAGCCTTCTTCATTGCTCGGTTCGGAATATTCGCCGTTTCTCTCAGCCTTTATATGATAAAGATAATAGGTATTCGGGTCGAAATTCGAATCAAGGAATGCAACAATATTTGGTCCGACATTACCAATAGTGACCCAATTACCGCTGATCGTGTAATTCTGTCTTTCGATAGTAAAGCCGGTCTCATCGTCGGAATTATCAACCCAAGTTACGGCTATTACGGTGTCCGAAGCCCAAAATACGCTTGAAAGGTCTGGCGGCGGAATGTAATTCTCACTCACCGCAACATATACTTCAGCGGAGTAGGCCGAGGATCCTCCGGAATTTTCCGCCCTTATTTGATAATAGTAATCGGATGATAAGGAGATAGAATAATCCTCATAGCTTACGATATTTGGCCCGACACTGTCCAAAATGGAATAATCATACCCGGCTACTTTTCTTGCTATAATAAAATAATCCTCGTTCGGGGAGTTATCCTGCCAAGATAAGGCAACATGATCGGTGATAAAACTCCCATTTAAATTTGACGGAGGTGCAGGAGGATATTGTATAAAATTAACCGTTACATCGGCAGTTTGATCGGGATAAATAGAGATATTCTGCTCTTCATAATAATAAAGCTCATTTTCATTATTGTCTTTGGCAAAAACATTTATGGTACGGTTATCACCGACAGGGATTCCGTCTAAATTTCCCTCGTTATCGGATGCGGAAAACCTCCAGGTCATAGTTTCAAAATCCGGACCATCTACGGAAATATCAATGTATTGCACCCCGGGTGGAGCATCAGTTGGTTTCTCAATATCTTTTTCATCCGGAGCATCGGGACTATCAGGCCAAACAACTTCCATCACCAACCGACCGGTTTGGTTCTTCGAATCGAGAATATCCCGTTTGCTACAGGATAAACTTAATATCCCCAAAAGGATTAAAGCCGCCACAATCGTCAACCGTAAATTTACCCTTTTCATAGCCTATCTCCTCCAATGGATGTAAATGGAACCCCTGTCGCTCCCCCCAGATGAATTATCGGCGGGTTTATTTACAAGAAAAGCAGCCGCTCCCCCACCCGCTCCCGCAAGCACAATTCCCCAAAACCACCATTTCCCAAAGATACTACCTCCACCGCTTTCGGTTTCACCCATCGCCAAATCGCCGTTCTTTTCCAAAGTGATGGGTTGTTTATTTTCCTCCTCCTTCGGGGCTTTGGCTACCTTCGTATTCTCTCTCGTCTTCGGGGAGTTATCAGCGTATTCACTTTCAATTCCAGCCATATCTTTGGCCGCATAAGACAGGAATGGGCTTAAAATATCATCGATCGTGCAATGCGGACAATCTTTGGTGACGGTTTTTTCTATTCTACCCGATCCAATATCTATCATCCTAAGGGTAATCGTCCAAGTATTTCCGATTTTTCCGACCGATCCACCGATTATTTTTTCTACCGGCAACAACCTTCCTATTTCCAATAGGCAGGATGCTTTATCGCAAGCGCCCGAAAGTTGGAAACCTTGTTCCTGTAAAAGGTCATCCATCTTCTGGCGTTCCAAAACTTCATATTTCTGAGTTTTCCATATTTCAGCTCTCAATCTGTCGGACAGAACTCTCTGCTCTGCGTCCGTGATACCGTCCGCATCCAAATCTGCCACCGCCACTGCAGTCTTTTCATCGGAAATCTGTTGAGCAAACAATGGTTGCGCTGAAATAAAAATCTGCATCCATAAAAATATCAAAACTATCAATGGTGAGAATTTCTTTATGTCCATAACAATCACCCTCATATTATTTCAATAATTTCATTCGTTCCACTTTATATAACCTATCGGAAATAATGGGTTCCGATTGAGTATCGATTAGATAATTTATGATATTTCGGGAAAATAAATCTTTTATTTGATTGATTGATACCGAACAGATATCATCTCAATTAATGGTAATGGCGAGGAACAATTACGAATTACCAATTTTTCAACAAATAGTCTTTCTGCTGCTCAAAAGAAATGCACAATTGTTCCAATTTCTCCTCTACTTCAAAAGGGGAACTATTGAGATTCTCTAAAATGAACGCCGCTGTCCTACCATAATAAAGGGGGACGAACGATTTCAAAAGGCGTTTTCGTGCTAATACTCTTCGATGGTACGATAGAGCGTAATCATAAACAATTTTTACCCACAAATCTATCGGAAAGGTGAAACGATATTCAGCGCCCGCCACAATACTCTCAATCTCGGAGAAAGCTTGAGGAGACAATACCTTCTCCCACATCTGTCCCAAAGCGCCAAACCCTTTTTTAAAGGATTTAACCATTCTTTCTATATCAACTTCAATAGGTTTCAAGCCAACTTCAAATTTGAAGCCGAACTCTTGAATCGGTTCCGATGTCCGGACATCCCACCACTTTTCACGATACACTTCCATCAGACAAAAAACCACTCCGAGAACCTGAGTTAACATTTGGGATAAATCCGCGCCTGGATCTTTTGAATTGTGTATTTTAGCTCCGAGATACGATTGGCATACCTTGAAACCGTTGGTCAATGCATTGGTGGTCATCCAAATATCAATGCCGAATTTCGAAATATCAGAATACCACACCTTATGCGAAAGGTAGCTCTCCGTCAATCTATCCGAGAATCCGAAATCACCGCCGATAGGCTGCCGTATCCGTTTACCATAAAGCGCTCTCGTTAACGGGAAAACAATGTTGTTTGTAATCGTGGCATCGAATTTGTGTCGCAGATAAAGCGGGGCGACGAAATCGTATCCCCGATGATAAATAGGGTCGATAAGCAATTCCACCCACTCCGGAGTAATACTCCTCAAATCGGAATCGACTACTGCTGAAGCTTTTACGCTAAGTTCTTTCGCAATTGTGAAAATGGTCCTGAACGCGGAACCTTTCCCCGAAATCCCCCTGTAAGCCGTTATTATCTTTCGGACATTATTGGCAGGATTTTCAAGAAGAATCGATTCGATATCTTCTATCCCCGCATTACGAACCACATCAGCGGTCCCATCCGTGGAACCGCCGTCAGCATTGACTATTACCGCTCTTTCGTGCGGAAAGTATTTCGCCAATCCGATAGAAACCGCTCTCACAACATGCCCTATTGTCCCGGCGTTATTGTATGACGGAATTCCAATGAGGATATCCGCTTTCCCAATCGCTCTTATTTCTCTTATGACTTCGTCCGGCAAGCTGTCTTTTATTTTTGCCATAAAAGCGGTTCAGTTGAGTTTTGATCCTAAGATTTATTATCCTTTTCAACTGCTTCAACAAACATCTCCAAAATATTCGGCAAAGCCGATACAACTCTATTCCAACTCGGGATTTCAAGGGCTCCGAGCGTGTTTTCAAGATATTCCTTAGCGGCTATTTGAATCGCTTTCGTAAAGGCTTCAACGGCCGTTACTTCTTCATGACGGTCGAAATATAAGCCGTTTATGATAGCATCGTCCTCATACCTTTTTACGGTATCCTGCGCAGTCCGCAGATAAGTCGCCGGTAAGGTTCTCATTATTCCTTCGGTCAGTACCACGCCTTCCGTAGAAAGCGTATAGAAAATAGTTTTAGCTATATCAATACACATTTTCATCAATCCCTTAGATGGATTATCGGCTGAAAGTTCTTGATGTTTATGCTCATAATTATCGGCAAGATCAACTTGACAAATACGGCTGGGAGAACAATTTCGGTAAACTTCAGCCAGTGTTCCTATTTCCAAGCCCCAATCGCTGGGTATCCTATTTGCACGAGCCAAATCAATAGTCATCGAGAATTCCCCGGCTAAAGGGTATCGGAAACTATCCAAATACTCCAATAAAGGATGATGACCGATTATTCTAATCAATGCGCGTATGATAGGGGTTATAAACAACCGCGTAACTCTGCCATGCATTCTATCAGTAACACGGCTATAATATCCTTTGCAGAATTCAAAACCCATACTGGAATTCGCAATGGGAAAAACCAAACGCCCCAATAAATCTTTATTATAGGTAACTATATCACAATCGTGCAAAGCGATAGCTTTGGATTCCCCCCTGGCGATAATATAGCCGTAAGCCAACCAGACCGATCGTCCCTTCCCATCCTCACCAAGATATAAGTCATTCTTGCTCAAAAGCTTAATAAGTCTCTCCACACGAGGACCAGTCGCCCAAACGATTTTTACTGGATAGGGGATCTTTTTGAAATATTCCCTGACCTCATTAAATTGCGCTTTATTGGCACCACCCAATGTTAAGACTATCTCACTTAGAAAGTTCACGCTTTCCAATTCTTTGAAGATATTATGTATAGCTTCCCCTTGAAATTCGGAGTACAACGCCGGCAAAACCAGCGCCGTCTTCCTTATATCCGGATTCTCCTTTAATCCTTTGGCGACAACCTTACCATTTCTATTGCCCAGTCTATGTAAAGTAGCTACAACACCTGTTTGATAGAAATCACTCATTTCAACCTCCTGTCATTTTAAAATAAAGCCGTTTCCAGAAATCAATGAGAGTGCCTTTCCGTATTTAATCCGCTTTACACCGATTTGGGAACTAAACCTAACCATAAAATAAAAACTATTAAAAATTATTTTGCGAATCAACAAAGGGGAATTTCTAGGACACAAATAAATCATATAAAAATCTATCCCAATAATTCCCTTATCTTTTCTTTCAATTCCCTTAAATCCGAGGATTTAACGATATAAGCATCGGCCATCCAAGTAGTAAAATCATTTTTGTAGATAGAATATGCGCTATTTAGAATAACTTTAGCGTTCTTATCCTTTGTTTTTATTTCTCGCAGTATTTCCAGACCACCCCCCGGGTTGTCAAGTTTGATATCCAAAACCACAACATCCGGAGCGAATTTATCAAAATGTTCAATCCCCCTTTCACTATCGGTATATCCCTCCACCTCATACCCTTCCTCGCTAAGCTCATCTTTGTAGAGTTCAAGCAGATTTTGCTCATCCTCTATTATCATAACCTTTTTCATCAGTTCCTCCCTCGCTTTTATCTACATTATTTTTGTCCTTACGCAACTCCAGTTTCGGCAGATAAACGGAGAACCTTGTGCCGACACCTTTTCGGGTCACGAATTTAATAAAACCGCCATGGTCTTCAATAATCTTTTTGGAGACGGGCAACCCCAAGCCGGAACCTTTCGCTTTCGTGGAGAAAAACGGAGTGAATAATTTCCCCTGCACATCCTCCGGAATTCCATCTCCCGTATCCTCAATATCAACAATAGCATATTTGTCATCCGAACGAGTCCTTATCATCAATGTCCCCCCGGATTTCATTTCATCAACGGCGTTTTGAACCAAATTATATAATACCTGCCTTATCCTATTAGGATCCACCCTAATCACTATTCCGTTTGGGCTCAATCTTGTTTTCTCGTTAATTCCGGCTTCTTCGAGTTTTTGTTTTATCAAGACTAGTATATCCCCAATTATATCCTTAAGATTACATTCCTGAAATTCCAGCTTGGAGCTCCGAGAATAGTCGAGGATCTCGGTCGATATTTTTTCCAACCGTTCGACCTCCCGAAGGATAATCTCAAGATGTTTCCGCTTGAATCTTTTTGTGCCGAATGTCTTAAGCATTCGCCGCGTATAGGCGCCAATAGTTACCAACGGTGTCTTAATCTCATGGGTTACAGTAGTAGCAAGTCTTCCAATATCCGCCAATCTCTCGTGCTGGACCAAATAACTTTGATTCTCGCGCAGCATATTATTGGCGTGTTTAAGCTCCTGTATTTTGAATTTAAGTTGATTCTGCAAACCGATATTCTCCAAAATCGCAGCAGTCGAATTAGCAAAAGTCTTGAGTGAGAGAATATCATCTTCGCTGATAGGGATTTTGGTTAAAAAATTGTCGGCAATCAAAACCCCAAAGTCCAAACTATCCGTCGCTATCGGCACCGCAACAAACCCGGGAGTATCGGCAACACCCTTTAATTGGGGACAACAACTCGCAAAGGTCTCCCCCGGTTTCAAGAAATACGGCTGTTTACTTTTTATAACTTTGATAAGGATATTATCATCATTCGATAATGGTATGGAAATGTCCTTAATGGCATAATAAAAACTATCCTTAAAAACAATATTGCTGGAATGAATTCTCTCCAAAAGCTCATCAAAAGAAGGCTGCTCGGAATCAAGCCGCATCCATATCCGCTTAGCCTCTTCCCTATCGGCACTACCTATCGCCGCTACACCCTTTAACGAATTGCTACGCTGATCACAAAGAAATATCGCCGCCCTATTAAATCTGAATGCCTCGCCCGATGTCACCCCGGTAAGAACAATGGCTAATGCCTTTCCGAGATCATCGGTTTTTAGAAGATTATCAGTTACCTTCGTGAGGATAGTAAGTTCTTCCAATCTCTTACGCAGGCTCGAGGAAGTATCCACCAATTCGTTCCGACAAAGGTGAACACGGTCGAATAGCTTATCAACCAATATTCCGATTGCTTTGTCAGCATTCCTTCTTCCGGAAGCACGGTCTTTCAGTTTCTCCAAATCAGCGCAACCTTTACAAAAATCAAATTGCTTTTCATCTATCGCCGCGATATCTATATTACCGTTGCCCTCTAATAATTTCACTATCCAGCATCCATTATTATCATTATTATCATTCTTATATTTACACATTTTAAATGCCGACAAACTATCTTCTATTAATTAAATACCTGCCCCTCCATATTGTTCCTAAACTCACAATCCATATTTTAATTTACCATATATGTTATTCCCTGTCAACAAAAAAACAAAACAATTATAGTATTACTATATTATTAAATGGGCATAGATAGGATAGGGGAGGGATATATAGGCGCTTGAAAAAAGTTATTCGTTTCGATTTGTGAAATTTTATCAAATGGAAGTGATAATAAACAAATAAGGGAATTATAATACTTTGTCTATTACCTATAATCCGATAATCTCGAAACTTCCGGTGCGAAATATAAGGCGTATTTTAAGGATATATATTTTTTCAACTTAATCCTACTTTATCAGTAAATACTCTTTTTTCAAAATTTTAGTGACAACCTTGATAAATTTCTCCGGATACAATTCCTGCAGGCTATAAAGATGCCAACTTGTTTTCGGCGGAAGTTTAATATTTGGTTTATGTTTCTTCGTTGCCATAAGACCCCCTCCGTATTATAGGTTTCACATAAAAAATAAAGCAAAGCTTATTCCATTCGGCGAATTATCAATAGTTTATTATATAATAGATTGATATACAAAGGGTTGCGATTTAATGTCGGGGGCGATAGTTAAAAATTGAAGTAATTTTAATCCTGCGTGATATTGGAATTATCCAATAAATTATGATTAAAATCGATAAAAAGGGCGAAGTATTATCAATAAATACTCCAAAACCATTTATGAATCAAGTTTTGGAAATCAGTTTATAATAAATTAAATTTAAACCCTCGAGGGTCAAAGTGGGGATTATTTCCTCAATAGTTTTGGAAATTCCGAAGACCATATCCGCAAATCCGCCGGTAGCTATTACCTTCTTTATCGGCTCTCCCATCTCATTGGTAATCCGTCCGACTAACTCATCGATCAACCCGACCGTTCCATAAACTATCCCCGCTTGAATACTCTCGACCGTGTTTTTGCCCAAACATCTCGAAGGTGCATTAAGAGGAACCTGAAAAAGTTGAGCCGCTTTTTTTGAAAGCCCCGCCAACGAAGCCTCTACCCCCGGGGCAATAGCTCCGCCAAGATATCTCCCATCTCGGGAAACAACATCCACAGTAATAGCCGTCCCAAAATCCACTATAATTGTAGGTCCGCCACATCTATCGTAGGCGGCAACCGCATCGGCAATTCTGTCCGCACCAACCTGATTAGGGATATCATAATCGATAATCAATCCACACTCGGTTTCATAGGTCAAAACCAGAGGGTCGATATTATAATATTTGCTGATGGCTTTATTGTATGATGCCGTCAACGAAGGGACAACCGAACTAATAGCCGCACCTTCAATATCCCCACTACTTAAATTATGCAGATCACAGATGGACTTCAGTTGAAATCCGATTTCATCAATAGTTATTGTATCCCGTGAGGAAAGCCGATAGAAGCCGATTAAGTCTCGTTTATCGTATAGCCCAATTACCGAGTTAGTATTCCCGATGTCGATTGTCAATATCATCAATAAACCTTGTCATAAAATGATTTTTCTGACACTTAAAGTATTCTCAAAAGATAGAATATACAAGTTAAAACTATTTCTGTATAAGCAATAACCATTCTTAAAACGATATAACGATGTTATGGTAAATAAAATAGATAAACTAAAAAAATAGAAATAAAAAGATTTAATGGCCTTGATTCAACCGTTGGGCTTCAAATCAACCACCGTTGCCCCCCAAGAACCGGCAGCCGATTCATGCCTAAATGAAATAACCGCCGGATGCTTTTCCAAAATCGAACGAACAATGCCACGGAGTGTCCCAATACCCTTACCGTGAATGATACGAATTTGGGTGATATTCTTTTCCAAACAAATATCGATATAATCCGGGATAAGTTGTTTTACTTCCTTTGGGGAGAATGTATGCAGATCCAAAACCCCGTCAATCGGCAATTCTATAGGATTATAATTGTCGGTCGGCTCATTCAAAATTTCCTTCCTTCCGAATTTTATTTTACAATCGACATTATAATAAAAAAGGGGATCCGACAATTCAAATAGTATCGGATCCCGATTACATAATCGGCTTTTCAGATTTGCCGATTAAGCGACTGTAATTTCCTTATTGAGATATACATCCTGAATTGCTTG
>JALSTH010000134.1 GCA_026983835.1 Candidatus Zixiibacteriota bacterium
TTACCCTGAACAATGGTCCGAATAGCCCGTTATCGGGAACATCGACCATCGTCCAAACATCCACCACTTGCACCACATCGGTCGTATTCCAAAGATTGCCCTGATAGGTGAAATATCCGCCGGCTGGAACCATCACGGGGAACTCGGTCGGGGTTATCGTTACCCTTACCTCCGGAGTCATTCCGATTAAGCACTGGGACCAAACCTCGATAAGATCGCCTAATCCGCTTGTCGTATTAATCGAGCTGTTTTGAGGAACAACATAAGTCTCCACCATCGGTGTCTTATAGATATTCGCCAACCATTCGGATTGGAATAAAATGGTCGGATTCTCTGAATCTCCAATAGGCACAAAACCGGCGGCGTCAGCCAATATCGATATAAGTCCCGAATTATTGTCTATGTCGATATAATACCAATCATCGAATGGCGGCAATACTATCAGGTCGGTACATTGCAATAAAGAGGCATCGAAAGCGAATTCGACATATATCTCATTGGCCTCAATCGGCGGCTGATCGGGAGATATATAGACGCTGCCATAGGCAGGCATTACCTCCCCCGGATTGACAAATTGGATTGGGTCCATACCAATAGTAAGATCCGAATAATTTGGATATACCTGAGCCTTGATATAAACATTCACACGATCGGATCCCCCGCTGGCTGTATATTGCTTAGCTCCACGATAATGGGTTGTTCCCACTGTTTTATGCGCCCATATGGTCATCAAATGCCCATTGTGGCAACTCGTTCCCAAAGTACAGGAATAAGCGCCATATAGGTTTGAGAGAGTAAAAGCCGAAGTGTCACAGTCGGCGCATTGAAGTTGTATTGAAGCGCCGACTACGGCTGTGCTGTTGGAAAAGTATCTGATATTACCATAACCGACATAAGCCGATGCCGACTGAATTGAAAAAGCCACAAAAATAAACAGCGAAAATATAAAAAACAGTATTGGAAATTTCAACGGACGCATTTTCTCCTCCAATAATAAGGGTTTTGGCCTACCCCAACTCTTATCCGTTCGATAGACACAAACTCAACAAACACTACTAAAAAACGCTATATCAACCCATTATCACCTCCTTTACCATTATTTGCACATCCATTTTAATTGTAATGCATTATTTAATCTTTAAGGTGCTCGGTGACATTAATACTAATACTTGCTAATTTGTTGAGAATGCGCAATATAAAGCAATTATTGGAGAGGAAAACTATGGTGCTTCATCTTTTAATAAAATAATAATACAAATGCGAGGAAATGTCAAGTAAATAATTAATATTACAATTATAATGTATATTAGATTGGTGGGTTTTATGATATGTTTTTGCCCGGAATGCCCGGTTCGGTTAGGTTTTTGGGGGCAAGATATGTTTCCACTTCTTCGGTATTTAGATATCCCTTCCCGATTATTATTTCTTTGATATTATTCCCTGTCGTCATAGCTTCCTTTACGACTTCCGCCGCTTTATTATAACCGATAATGGTATTTAAGGCGGTAACCATAGCGAATGAGTTTTCCGCATAGTATCGACAGCGCTCCGCATCGGCGGAAATGTCTCCGAGACAGCGGTTGTTAAAAGAGTTTAGCCCGCCCGCCAATATCTTTAGAGATTCAACGATTGTATCCGCAATTATCGGCATCATAACATTCAGTTCCAATTGGCCGGCACCGGCGGCACTCGATATGGTAAGGTCATTGCCGATAACTCGGAAACAAACCATATTGAGCATTTCAGCCATTACCGGATTAACCTTGCCCGGCATAATGGAAGAACCGGGTTGGACAGCGGGGAGGCTAATCTCGGACAGTCCCGTTTTAGGACCTGAGGATAACAAGCGGATATCATTGGCGATTCTCCCAAGATCGACAGCGAAAGACCTCAAAGCACCCGAAAGGTCGACAAAGGGCGCCATCGATTGCATAACCTCGAAGTAGTTTTTTGCCATAGAAAAGTTTTCGCCTGTTAGTTTTGATAGAGTTTCCACCATCATCCCCCCATATTTGGGATGAACATTAAGTCCCGTACCGACAGCCGAGCCACCTATTCCAAGTTGTTTCAAGCTCACCGCAGAGGATTTGATTTTATTGAGGTGATCTTCGATACAAACGGCGTAACCGGAAAACTCCTGCCCCAATCTTATCGGCACCGCATCCTGAAGATGTGTCCTGCCGGATTTGATAACCTTGTCGAACTCTCTCGCTTTCGACTTAAGCAAGGATATCATCTTTTCAATTATGGGATAAAGTTCTTTGAGTAAGCTCAGAGATGCTAAACGCATAGCGGAAGGGATGACATCATTGGTGGATTGGGACATATTGACATCGTCGTTGGGATGAACGAAATTATATTCGCCCCTTTTGCCGCCCAGCTTTTCATTCGCCAAATTGGCAAGGACCTCGTTGCAGTTCATATTATGTGAGGTCCCCGCGCCAGCTTGGAATACATCGACTACAAACTGATCGGTATATTGACCGGCGAGGATTTCATCGGCTGCGGATATGATTGCTTCCGATTTGTTTTCAGACAGCAAGCCCAATCGCCGGTGAACCATAGCGGCGGCTTTTTTTATTATTATGGTGGCTTCTATGAATTCTTTATGGGCGGTGCGTCCGGAAACTTTGAAGTTGTTTATGGCGCGGGCGGTTTGAGCGCCATAGAGGGCATCATCGGGCAATTGTATTTCGCCCATCGAATCCTTTTCAATTCTCATCATCTTTTCCCTATTTTAAGTTCAGCTAAAAGATAAACATTTTGTCCTTCCTCTCTGTTCCCTTAAAACAACAAAGTTGCATTGGGATCGATTTCCCTTGATCGCTACATATGTAAAAGCGAATGTAATAATAAACATTCATTGTTTAATATCAGGTTCTGATAATTTATCGTATTGCGGTTGATACCTTTCTTTCTACACAATGAGAGAGGATGCCTGAGGAGTTTAGGTTTTATTTTTATTGACAATACTTGGAGCCGGAGTATATTTACAGTCGGTTTCGGGGTGTGGCGCAGTCTGGTAGCGCGCATGCTTTGGGAGCATGATGTCGGAGGTTCAAATCCTCTCACCCCGATTTTCGCCCCCGTAGCTCAGCTGGATAGAGCATCTGCCTTCTAAGCAGAGGGCCGCAGGTTCGAGTCCTGCCGGGGGTAGCTTTTATTCGGATAAAATGAATTATTCGTAAAGTTGCTTCTCAGTTTCGAACACTTCCGTTAACTCATTCTTAAGACTTTCCGCTTCCTCAGAGCTGAAATCCATAATTTCAATTCCCTTTTCCCAATTTTTCCGGTAGATTTCATTATGCGGAAAATTAAATCCAGCCATCGAAGAACAGATATTGGAGAAATTGATAATCCAATTCAACGGAATATGTCGGCCACCCTCCTCCCGCTCCAACCATATATTATGATATTCCACAGCCTCCACCAGAAGTTCCGGGAAATTCCATTTTCTCATTAAACTACCGCCAACTTGCAGATGATTAAATCCATACGCTTCCTCCTCCAAGATATGAAAATTGGTTGAGGAAGTCTGAAACTTCCCGATCAATTCTCTATATTCGTCACCATACTTACGCGAGATAATAAGTTTCCCTATATCGTGAAGTATCCCGGAAATAAAAGCTTCTTCGATACGCGGATGCCTCAGCTTAGAGGCTATTAAACGACAGCAGATGGCTGTGGAAAGGGCATGATCCCATAAAGTTATTTCGAACTCATCCCCCCCGGAAGTGTTGAACAATTCCCTGACCGATGATGCCAAAACCAAACTTTTTATGCTTTGGAACCCTAAAAGGACAACCCCTTCCTTTACGGTAGAAACCCTCCTCGCTCTGCCATAAAACGCCGAATTTGAAAGTTTAAGGACTTTTGCGGTCAATACTTGATCCATAAGGATAAGAGAAGCGATCTTATCCGCCGTGCTGTTAACATCGCTCGTTAATTGCATTACTCCGGTGACAACTGTCGGCAACGCCGGTAGTTCTCCTATAAATGATGTTATTTTTTCAACTTCTTTTGAAATCGGTGAACTTTCAGTTTGAGGCATATTTTCTTCCCCGTTGGATATTTTTCTATTTATCGGAAGGATTCGCGGGTCAATTAATCCTAATTTATCACCTATTATCTGACTTTCGCAAATCTTCTGAATGTTATGGTTTTGTTATATTGATTGACGGCAGTCAATATCTCACTATCGTTAAGTGAGTTATCCCGCTGCTGATTATGTCATAACCCTTACTGGAATATTATTGCTCAAGGAGGTATAAAATGGGCGATTAAATTGATGTTTCGTCATAAATCGGAGGTAAGTTCTATGAGAAACCGAGAAAACCCGCTTGAGGAAGCAGTAAAAACAGCGCTGGAAAAATTGGAATACTTGGAGAGCGAAACGATAATCCGCTACTATTTTATGGGATGCAGCTACAAAGAAATCGGGGAATTTTTCAATGTTCGATCTGAAATAATCCGGAGAAAAAAGATCAGCGGCATCAGGAAACTGAAATATATCCTAACACCCTTTGTGGAGAGATATTTCGGGATAGAGGTGGAGAGAAGTACTAGTTGTCCGCTTTGTAGAGACAATAGGCTTGATAAGATGATATTAGGGATGGCACCGTACGGTCCTTGGGGAAAAGTCTTTCGTAAGGGTAGAAAATTGAAAATAACGGGACTGAAATCGGTCAGCACAATAATCAGCCACTATAAAAATCATTTAACTATAAGGAGTTAGCTTATGGAAAGTAAGGGGTCTGAATCCAAGAAAGTCTTTTATTTACAGGTTCGAGTCAGCTACAGTATGAAAAAGAAACTGTTGTCCTTATCCGAGTCGGCGCATCGTCCTATGGCGGATATAATTCGAGCTTCTCTCTATTTCGGAGTTCCGATGTTGGAGCATATTTTAGAAATGGAGCATAGCCTTAATAAATTGGTTATCAAAACCTTACCGAATTATGAGAAACCAAAAGGTGCGGGGTTTCCAAAAGGTGTGTTCGATAAATTCTTTTAATCAGAATAACTTTGTTTTTTGCCAAAAAAATAAAAGCGAAAGAATGTAAAAAAAGTCCAAAAAAACGCTAAAAAAACTTGACAAGCAGGGAACAAGTAAATAAATTCGGCGTTAAATATTGTTAGCACTCGATAGGGTTGAGTGCTAATTATATATTATAATCAATTAAGTAGTAATAAGTTAACATAACATAACTCATAGTTTTAGGAGGATAATATGAGTGTTAGACCGCTTGCCGATAGGGTATTAATAAGACCTATCGAGGAAAAGGAGGTAAAGAAGGGTTCCATAATCATACCCGATACAGCCAAGGAGAAACCTCAAGAAGGCGAAATTATAGCTGTGGGCCCCGGAAGGGTAACTGAGGAAGGGAAAAAACTCCCGTTAGAGGTAAAGCCGGGTGATAAGGTGCTTTACGGCAAATATTCCGGCACGGAGGTTAGTGTTGGCGATGAGGAGTACTTAATAATGCGTGAATCAGACATTTTAGCAGTAATAGAATAATTTCGGGGAGGAGACAGATATGGCAAAACAATTGGAATTCAAATCGAAAGCCCGTGAGAAATTGCTTGAGGGCTTGGATAAATTAGCGGATGCCGTGAAGGTAACCTTGGGTCCGAAGGGCCGTAATGTTGTTATCGATAAGAAGTGGGGTTCACCTACGATCACCAAAGATGGTGTAACTGTTGCGAAGGAAATCGAGCTTGAAGACCCGTTTGAGAATATGGGCGCTCAGATGGTCAAAGAAGTCGCTACCAAGACCTCTGATGTGGCTGGCGACGGTACTACCACCGCTACCGTCTTGGCTCAAGGGATTTTTCAAGAGGGGTTGAAGAATGTAACTGCCGGTGCAAATCCGATGGAGATAAAGCGCGGAATCGATAAAGGTGTAAGTATTGTAATTGAGGAGCTGAAAAAGATTTCCAAGCCGGTTGGCGGTTCAAAGGAAATCACCCAAGTCGGGGCTATTTCTGCGAATAACGACAAGAGAATTGGGGAGAAAATCGCGGAAGCTATGGAAAAAGTCGGTAAGGACGGGGTTATTACCGTTGAGGAAGGGAAAACCACCGAGATAGAACTTGATGTTGTCGAAGGGATGCAGTTCGATCGTGGTTATCTTTCCCCCTATTTTGTAACCGATCCGGATTCGATGGAAGCAGTCCTCGAGGATCCGTTAATCCTCATTCACGATAAGAAGATATCCGCAATGAAAGACCTTCTGCCCGTATTGGAAAAGGTTGCCCAAATGGGGAAACCTATGCTGATTATAGCGGAAGATATAGAAGGCGAAGCTTTGGCGACTTTGGTTGTCAACAAATTGCGCGGAACCCTGAAAGTTTGCGCGGTTAAAGCTCCCGGTTTCGGCGATAGGCGGAAGGCGATGTTGGAGGATATCGCCGTATTGACCGGCGGGCAGGTTATCAGCGAGGAAAAGGGGTTCAAACTTGAAAACGCCGTTGTCTCCGATTTGGGAACTGCGAAGAGGGTTACAATTGATAAGGATAATACAACCATCGTCGAAGGTGCCGGCAAGCCTGAGGAGATAAAGGGCAGGATTAAGCAAATCAAGAAACAAATCGAGGAGACTACCTCCGATTACGATCGCGAGAAACTTCAAGAGCGGCTGGCAAAATTGGCCGGGGGTGTGGCGGTTATAAATGTCGGCGCAGCGACCGAAACCGAAATGAAGGAAAAGAAGGCTCGTGTGGAGGATGCGTTGCACGCTACCCGTGCAGCTGTTGAGGAAGGTATTATTCCCGGTGGGGGAGTTGCTTATATCCGTTCGCTGAAGGCTTTGGAGAAATTGGAGCTTGAAGGGGATGAAAAGATTGGTCTTAATATCCTGAAGAAGGCTCTTGAACAGCCGATGCGTCAAATAGCCAATAATGCCGGTGTCGAAGGATCCATCGTGGTTGATAAGGTTAAAATGAACGATAGTGTCAATTTTGGTTATAATGCTGATGCCGGTAAATATGAAGATATGATTGAGGCCGGAGTTATCGATCCCACAAAGGTCTCCCGTTCAGCTTTGGAAAATGCTACTTCAATTGCGTCTTTGCTCTTAACCACCGAATGCTTGATATCTGATAAACCCGAGAAAGAAAAAGCCGCAGCACCAGCGGCACCTGGAATGGGTGATATGGGCGGAATGTATTAATCCTTGTCGGATTATCAATGACAATACAAAGGGCTGCCGATTCTTGGTAGCCCTTTTTTTATATTGATAATACATTTATGGGAATGGAGACTTAATCGTTGGTGGCGGTTATATCGATTTGGGGGATGTCCCCGAACAGTTCGGCTGTTTCCCGATGACAGGTCAGGATTATCAGCTGTCTTTTAGCGGAGAACGCTTTGATCGTATTGATAGTTTCACTTTTTCTTTTATCATCGAAGTTGACAAAAATATCATCCATTAGAACAGGCATCTGTTCGGCACCTCCTTGTTCGTACTCTTCGATCAACCCCAATCTCATAGCAAGATATAATTGCTCTTTAGTCCCCTGACTCATCTGTATCCCCGATTTACGCTCGCCGGTTTTACCGATTATATAAAACTCATTATCATTTACATCAATGGGCTTGACAATGTTTACATAGCGGTTATCGGTTATATGAGCGAAGATCTCTTTGGCATTTTTTATCACTGCCGGTTGGCGGGTATTCTCATATTTAGCGATAGCATTATCGAGCATTTTAACCGCAATCTCATATTTTAGCCATTGACGCGTAAGATTATACAGCTCTTCCTTCTTTGTTTCCAGTTTGCAGAGATTAAGCTCGTAATCTTTCTGTGAGATTAGGTTGTTTATTTTTATATTCAGTTCACCGGTTTTCTTGAGAAGTTCCTCCGATTCGGATTCGATATCGTTTATTTTATCTTCGAGCCGACTGATTTCTTCTCTGATCTCATCCGGCTTTGCATTTGATAATTCTTCTATCAATTTGTCATATTCCTCATCACCGACTTTGGCTTTTATAAACAATTTTATCTTTCTGATTTCGTCTTCGAGTTTCTCCCTTTTTTGGAACGATTTATCTTTTTGCTTGAGCTGATTATAATCGTTGACACCAGCCGACTTAAGCAATTTGTTTATCTCCGCTTCCTTTTCGGTAATCTCTTGTTTCAAGGAATCGATTTCCTGTTCTGCCTTTTCAATATCGGTTTTTATATGGACCAATTCCGATTGGGTGGATTTGGTTTGTTGAAGTAATTCGCTTAGCTTTTTGATACCAACACTGATATCATCGGGGAATTTTATTTCCTTTATTGATTTGATTATAGCGCCATACCGCTGCTGAACATCTTCAATGAAGCCATCTAATTCGTTTAGCTTTGATATTTTAGTCTCCCGTTCTTGAATTAGGGATTGTATGGATTCTATCCTTTTGATGAGTTTCAATATCTTTTTCGGAGCATAATCGCCATTCAGGTTTATTTCAGCGAGGAATTCATCCCAATCGTTTTTAATGTTGTTGAGTTCTTTCAGCGCCTGATCATATTTTCCTTTGTGAAAATCACCTTGCTCGTCTATGCTTTCAAAATATCTCGGTTTCCTGATTATTTTTATTATACTCACCGTCCCAAGTAGGGAAACCATCCCTCCGATTATGGCCGTTATTATTTCGGATTGGAATATTCCCCAAAGCAGAATAACCAATCCTAAAATAGTAAGTGTTGAAATTGAGATTTTAATAAAAACAGCAGTTTTAACCTCCGGCGGTTTCGAGCGTTGTTTTTCCTCAAGATAGAGATCCAATTTGTTTTTGGATTCGGAAATCGATCCTTCCGCCTCTTCAATACGCTTCTCATAAGAATCTATAGTCTCTTTTAGGGTATCGGAAAGTTTGAACTTCTTGAATTCTTCCTCGCTCCAATCCAAATCGACCCGGACCTTTTCATCTTCTATTTTCTTTTTGAGAGCTTTGATATCATCCTTTAGTTTTTTAGTTTCGTCGATATTACTTTTATAAAGCTCCGATTTTTCTATTAAGGCGGAGATTTCGTTTTCCCGATCGAGAACTTTCGGGTTGAACGATTTCTCCAGATGTTTTTTTTCGATAAGGCTGGAGTTATATCCGGCTTCCTTATCCTTGAGCCTGCTTCTTATATCATCTAGCTTGTCTTTTGATATCTGATATGTTTGTAGCGCATCCTCAGGAAAAGTGGACAGGTCCTCCATCTGTTCTAATTCGTTTTTGGTCTCTTTTAATTCTATATATTTGGGATAAAGCTCGTCTTTAATTATTAAGGATTCGAGTTTTTGGTTGAGTTCGTTCTCTTTTTGTTTGAGTTCTTTTATTTTACCTTCCGCTTTTTGGCGTTCATCAATTAGGGAATCATACTGCGAGATTTCATCCTCCGCCCTTTTTATTTCATCTTCGATTTCCTTGATTTCCTTCAAAAGCTTATTAAAATCTCTTTTGCGTGCCTTGGGGTTAAAAATCCTTTCGACATTATCATTCAGCTCATCTTTGATTTTGGTTAAAGAGACATTCCCCAAACCTAATCCCGGTCCGTAAATGTCATTTCGTATCTCCTTATCCTGAAGCTTTCCGGCGTCTCTCAATTCATCCAGCCCGATGGCGTAAATATTTTTATATAGATTTTCGGTGATGCCGGTTAACTGCTTTATTTTATCATCACCGCTCAATTCACTCCCATCTATATAAAGCCTTAATGATTCCCGGCCTGCCCTATTCCTTTCAATGGTAATTTCCTTACCGTCATCACTTTTAAGGCTCAACCTCCCGCCTATTGATTCCCCCTCTTTGATTATATAGCGATTGACTTTCGATCTTGCACCCGGGAAACCGAACAGCATTCGGCGGATAAATTCCAAAAATGTCGTTTTGCCGTATTCATTGGGTCCATAAATAAGATTCAGCCCCCGTTTGAAGCCAACGATATGCTTATTCCTGAAAATGCCGAAATTGTCTATATGAACTTCGTTTATGAACATTTATTCCCCCGCCAAAAGCTTATCTAATGTTATGTTTAAGGATTCCTTGGCGATATCAAGGATGTTGGAAGGAAATTCCTCGAGATATCTGCCACCCTTGTTTAATATGGTTTTTTCCGATTCCTCGATTTCACCCCGTAGCTCCCCGTCCCCGTCAAACAGCGCATCATAGAGTAAAATGACATCGGAGGTGAAACTCCCCTCTTTCCTCAAAACATCCATATCGTAATTCCCTACAGTCTCGACCTTCAAGCTCTCCAGCCAAACCATCGGTTCGCTATTTTGGAAATACTCCCTAATGTCATCTACAATACTATCTGTCGATTGCGGATTATTTAGTGTGCTATTTAATTCCGTTCTGCCATTTAGGGTTAAACGGATTATTTTATGATGATTTTGAATATCGCTTTTTGATGAGATATCATCGCACTTCGATTTTATTGCTTCAATTATTTCATCTATATGGGAATAATCCGAGACATCCAATTCAGCGGATAGAAATCTAACAACATCGGTAGGCACAAATTCCAAATGGAAATCCCCCTCCGAATCCATAGAAACTAAATGGCACCCTTTGGCTTCGGCTTCTTTGGGATTGCGTCCTTGAGTATTCCCCGAATAGACGATTGTCGGATCGGCCTCCCGCACGATATTGCGTTTATGGATATGTCCCAGCGCCCAATAATCCATATTGCGGGAGATTAAATCTTCGACGGAGGCGGGGGCATAGTTATCGTATCCCGTATTCTCATCTATATTACAATGTAAAAGAGCGATAGCGGGAATATTATTATCAATCCTGTTAAATTTAAGGGACAGGTTTTCGTAAACTTCCCGTTTCGGGAAACTAATTCCATAAATATAAGCGACGATCTCCCCGTCCTTTTCAAAAGGTACCGGCTCGGCTTCGTCACCCCTAAAGATATGGGCTTTTTCGGGTAATTTTATTCGATCGAAGCGGGAATTTAGGGGATCGTGATTTCCGCAAACTATATAACTGTAAATTCTCGCATCCGACAGTTTTTTCAATCCTTCATTAAATCGGATTTGAGCGCGCAGGCTTTTATTTTCCCCATCATAAATATCGCCGGCGAACAAGACGAAATCGACCTTCTCGGATATGGCGTAATCCACGATATTCTCAAACGATCTGAAAGTTGAATCGTTTAAAACCTCAGCCAGTCTTTCATTGTATTTCGATATCCCCTTGAACGGGCTGTCGATATGAAGGTCTGCGCAATGTATGAATCGTAAGGGTTCCATTATCCTTTCCTCGATTTATCTATTTTTATTTTATCTCCACCAAACGATTTATCCTCGTAAAATAAAGCCCGATTGATTTTATGGATTCCCCGGTGCAACGCTTCCAAGCATCGGCATATATCCGCACCTGAGGGGTGTATCTTCGGACTAAATCCTCTAAATTATCTTTGCCGACAAGATCGGTTTTATAATCGATTAGAACCCATCCGTCATTTTCCTTGAAAACTAAATCTATAACGCCCCTCAATACAACGGGTTTTTCCATTTTATCTTTTTTGTCCAAAAGCAATTGGAAAGGAACTTCGGTTAACCTATACTGACTGTTTATCGCCCTTTGCCAAAAATCGGATTTAATAATTGATTTGATTGTTTCCACTGCTGTTTCCGCTAAGCCTATATCGACATCCTTTTCCCTGAGGGCGGATTTTGCCGTTGCTACAAGGTCTTCTATGTCCGATTGTAAAATTGTTTGTAAAATGCTGTGAATTACAGATCCCCACCGTAAACCATAAGCATCATCTTCGACAGTGCGAACCGCTTGAAAATCGAGTTTTTCGGAGGAGCGATCCCTTTCCGAATTTTCCCTTTGATACTGCTGTAATGCGTAATCCTTAACGGCCAAGACTCCATAAGTCGGCTCACAAATCTTTTGTATCCGCTGAGGTAATTCCCGTAGGAATTCCTTAGCCAATTTCATATCCAATGAGAATCCTTTTTCTTCGGATAGGGGTTCGATGCTTGGGTCGAATATCTCCGGCGCCTGTGATAGTTTCTCCGCGAAACTCTCCCAGAAGTTAAATCGTTTTTTGCCGCCGGCCGTTAAGGAAACAATAAGAACCGAGCAGGCGCGGGTGGCGGCGACATAACGAAGGCGCAACAGTTCAGCATCCAGAAACCTCTGTTCTCTTTTCGATAATATTTCCTCCCAGTTGGCGGGGCAGGCTAGAAGTTTTCTATTGTATTCACCGATTTTTCGGCTGACGGCAATATAGCCTTTGCTTTTATTGCCGGTTCTATCGATATGGAAATCAGGTTCAAAATTGTTTGCACCATAAGGGTCCGCAAGGAATACGATCGGGGCTTCCAATCCTTTCGCCTTATGGAGATTCATTATACTTACGGAAGGGACCTCCATCGAACGAGCGGAGGTCCCATCGTATTTCTCCTCCCTGTCGATCAAACTTTTCAGGTAATCAATAATCTGTCCTTTAGTCCACATCCCGAATTGGGCCGTCCGCAATATTTCTATCGCCTTCGACAATCCCCCCGCTTCCATTTCGCCACCGGGACGATTTGCCGTAGAAGAGAGCAATCCGCTATCGACCGCTATCTTTTCGATGGCTGATATGGGCGGAATATCCTCAAGCCACCGGGAATATTTCCTGAGGTGTTGATACGCCGTCTCAAAAAATATCCTATCATCCTTTGGAAGTTCCTTTGGAACTTTCGAGAAGAAATTGAATTTGCCGCCATATTTCTTGAACCGATATAAAGACCTATCGCTTATACCGAAAAATTCGCTGCGGAGCAGTGCCACTAACGCAACCGGATCCTCCGGGTTTATCGTTGCATTCAGACATAGATACAATAACCTCAATTCACCGATTTCGTTCAATGCGCTTCCACCCGTTACACGATGGGGGATGCCATATTCTTGCAGTTTCTCCGCATAGATGTTCAAATGTTTTTTGGTTTTGGTTATTATCATAAAATCCGAAGGAGAAACAAACCCTTCGGTATCCTTCCTTTCGCCTCGAGCTTTCATATTTGGGATTGTTGTTTTCTCGTCCAACACATAACGGATAATTCGGGCTATCCTATCGGCTTCCCGTTCCACTATTTCCCTTTTATTCTTGGAAAGAGCCGCGATTGTCAATTTGTAAACTCCGAATAGATCCCCCTCCTCTTTTTCGATGCCACCCTTTTCCAAAGGTACATAGGCGGGCGATTCGGGGGAATCCTCATTGCCGAAGGTCATAAAGGATATCTGCTCGATATCGACTTCGGACGATTTCGGTTGGAAAACTCCGTTTATCCAATCAATCACGCTCCCTGTCGAACGGAAGTTCGCGGAGAGTTTTACAATCATCCCGTTTTCATCGTTTTCGATAATGTCTTTGGCTTGGTTGTAAGTGATTATGTCGGCGCGTCTAAAACGATATATCGATTGTTTGGGATCACCGACCACAAATAAAGAGCCGGGCGATGGTTTACATTTTAGCCAATCGGTTTCTTCCGGATTTTCGGAGGTCAGCAGGAACATTATCTCCGCTTGAATGGGATCGGTATCCTGAAATTCATCCACCAACAGATGGGTAAATCTATTTCGGAAGTAGCGGCGGATATTTGGTTTATCCCGTAGAAGCGAGGCGGTTTTCATAAGAAGATCCTGAAAATTGACGACACCCCGCAGCTTCCTTAATTCATCATACTCCTTTAGCGCTTCCTGTAATATGCCAATAATAAATCTATATCGAATCCGCCGCCATTTTCCTATCGATGGTTCGATTACAAATTCGCGGAAGTCCCTCCAGCGTTTTTGTTCATCTTTGGCATCCTCCCTTGTAAGATAGTCCGTTTTTATCCATTCCTTTTGAACTACTTTGCAGTTCTTGTTGATTAATTCCAAAACCTCCATCAATTCCGACGGGTCCTCAAGGTTATTGTAATGAGATATTATTCGCGGTATCTGTTTATAATGCGGGATTAATCCATCATTTCCCGATTCTTTCGGAAGACGGAGAAGTAAGGAATTGATATGCTTTACATATTCAATCAGTTTACGCTTGGTAACGGTTATTTCCTGCGGTTTAAATTCATCATCGGGAAGGGGCCATCTCTCCACATCCGGATAATCGGCGAATTTCAAAAATGAATGCTCGAGCTGTTCCAATCGTAATCTATAATAATTCAACTTTTCTAAAATGTTGTTCGGATCATCAGCGTAGATTCGAGCGCAGAAGTTTCTCCATACTTCCTTTCGCAATCTTGTATCCTCATCGTCCTCTATCTCCACAAACGATGGATCTATATCAGCCTCGACGGGTCGCTCCCTTAACATCCTCCCGCAAAAGGAATGAATAGTCCCGATAAAGCATTGTTCTATATTTTCAAGGGCGTTGGTTAAATTTCTTTTGCGGACACCTTCGGCATCCCTTGATGCTTGCTCCAATTCTACCTGAAAGCGCGATCTCAATTCCGCAGCAGCCTTTTTGGTAAAGGTTACCGCTGCCATTTTGCTTATATGTTGACATTTTCCTTCTGCCAATAAGGAAATCATCCTTCCGAGCAGACTTGTTGTTTTACCGGTTCCGGCGGAAGCTTCAACCAATAGATTCTTGTCTAACTCGGTTAGGATCAGTTCGCGCTGCTCATTATCCGGCGGCAGGATTTTACCGTTGGCGATGTTTTTGGATTCTTCTTTCTTTGTCATTGTTCACGCAGGTCGATAAAAGGTTTCAAAGCATCGTTTTCTTTATTGTCCATTTTGTCGATTATGAGACTTGAAGCATTTTCGATATCCCCGTAGATAAGTTGATAATCGCTGAATTTGACATCGTCGGCATTATCGCTGAAGGGAAAACACCCTTTCGATAACATCTCGGTAAGATTTTCGAGTACTGGGCTTCCGTCTTCCAATTGCCTTGCTCCCCAAACAATCCTCTCGCCGTGTTCACGGGAATTTGGGAAAAAATAACCAAATGATTCTATTTGGGAATGGGGGTTTATTTGCGGGAAAAGGCGCTTCGCCATAAAATAATATAAGATATTTTGAATTACCCGCCCGCCGTTAGAGATTGATTTATTGTTTTTGTATTTATATGCGCTGCCGGTTTTGTAATCCCATATTATATATGATTCATTTTCGGCATCGATTATTTTATCCACACGGTCGAACCTTCCTCTCGCATAGAGGGATCTCCCCGAAGGGAGCTTAATTTTTATTGCCGAGGAGGTATTTGCTTTTAGTCGGCTGTGCTGTTCTCCCATACCTACCGAAAGTTCGAAATATAAAGGTATCTTACGCGGAGCTTTTGAAAAATATCTCTCCTCTTCAGCTAAAAATATCCAAGCCGCCCTTTTTATATCCTCGTATTCCCTACGGAAGACTTCCTCGTTCGGGGGGGGAACCGCCTTGCGCCATAAAGAGATATGTTCGTTTAGTATGGAGAATAAAAGTTTCCCGTCCCTTTTTACGGATGGAAGTTTACCGCTCCCGTTCAATGCGGTCATAAAATCCTTGAAGGTCGAATGTAGCAACTCGCCCTTTTTCAGAGCATCGAGCCAAATTGCAGGATCGAATTCGTATTCTATCAACGGCTCTATTTTCAGAATATATCTTAGGAAATATTCAAAGGGGCATCTCCCCAAAGTCTCTAATCGGCTTGCGGATAGAGGGGAAGTGTCCGGTTTCGACGGATTATAGTCTTCGCCTGCTTCGGGGATAAATCCATCGTATTCCGTAAAGCGGTTGCTTTCCCTTTCCCCTTTAGCGGCAGCTCCCTGTTTAAGGTGCGGATATAATCCGAAGATTATTTCCTCCCCGTTAAAAACTTTGCCTTCATTGAATGATTTGCTGAGCCACCATTCAGATATATCCAAGCTTTCGTCGGCATCCCGAGGAGCGAAGGATATGGGATCCGGGAGCCATTTTAAGAAATCGCTCAATGTGCCCTCTTGTTCTCCGGAGATAATGCGGTAAATCGATAAAAGAAGAGGGCTGGGAAAAATATCGCGGTCATCGGTTAGATCTCGGCAGGAATAGGTAAACACAACTTCCCCTTGGAGTCGGGACAGCAATTCCGAAAACTCCAATCCCTTGCGCTTTTGTATGGAAGAGGATGTCGGTATCTCACCCGAGATATTCCCCCTTTCGCGGTCGAGCAGTATGGGGTCGGATCTGCCGAACCAGGGAAACCTTCGCTCGTCCATCCCCAAAATAAATGTGTATCGCCTTCCGGAATGCCCACCTTGCAGTATGGGGGCGGCATATATCGCTCCCGGATAGGGGCCTTTCCCCCCGATGGATATCGAATATGTTAAATTTGATAACCACCGAAGAGAATCGAAATCCTCATAATGTATATCTTCGAAATATCCAAGCGCTGTGTTGATTTCATCAACCAATGTGCCGCGATAATAATCATCCCATTTATTTTGCGGGTGAAAGATATTATTGAGGAAATCGACCGCACCATTAAGTATATCCTTCGGGCTTGAGTTCGGCTCGGGGATCGATGATAAAAGCCTTTCGATAACTTTACGGATAGACTTGACAGCCTTTAATCGTTGCCGTTTCTCATCGATGGCTTTGGAGTTGTTTCGATTTTCTTCCGCTGAACCGATGAGATCGAAATACTCATCCAACGCCCTTATCTCCCGATCGATAAACTGTAAATATCGGTTCTTCATAGCGCCTATGGGGATTCCCCTGAATATCGCCGCGAGTTTTGAGAAACCTATCTCTTCGATTATGGTCTCATCGAAACACAACAGCCCATCCTTAATCATAAGCTCAATTATAGCTTGGGGGTAATCGGTTTGTATCCATTCCAACCATCCGATCAGCGCTTTTCCCGGACGGAAATATTTTATGGGGATGCCCTGCGCAAATGTAATCGGTATGTCATTGTCGAGGTCATAGTTTAAGCGTGAAACGGTTTCATAAATTAGCGGCAGATAAGTGTCCGAATCGGTATATAATATCTCGACTTCATCGAAGGCGATATCCCTTGCCAAACATATCCGCAACACCTTCCGCACTTCATTTACCTCCCCGATGCAACGGTAGATTTCGACGGTTTCATCGAGGTTTGGAGGGGGAGCGTCTCTCGGAGATGATAGCCACCGCAAAAGGGATATATCTTTTAATCCCTCCCGATGTTTTGGTTCGTCTTTCGTCTTTATTATTATTTTTCGGATTGAAGGAGGAATGGCGTTCCAAAAAGTTAATTCCACACCCCTTAATTGTTTTTCCATATTATCGGGGATAATAATAACATAGTTCCCTTTTGATACGGGATATTCCTTTTTTAGTTCTGCGGCCGCTATTTGAAAGACCTGCGGAAAGTCAATTAAATTCAACCGTTGTAATTCTTCTTCATAACTGCGCAACAGAATTTTCAATTCTTTCCCTTTTGCCCCGACTTCGAAATCATCAGCGGAAATATTATCGCTTCTGATACCGGCCAAGCGGAGTGTCCGAATTGAATTTGACAGCGAAAGAATGAAGCCATAGCTCGGAGTTATCCCCGTTAAATAGTTTTCTCCTTTTTTTCTTAAATTTTCAAATATGTGGTTGACAATTAGCTCGGTCCCGATATTCCCCAAGTATGATAATCCCAAACTCTCCATTTTCGGTAAAGCAATATCCATTGCCAAATGGCGGAGCGTGCCAACCTTTACATTTATAACCGGTTTGTCGGAGCGGGCTATAGCTTCGAGCCATTGATTGCCGATTCTAATGCTGGGAGCGATTAAATGCTTTTCATAAATTGGAGGCAGCTCTCGGAGAATTTCAATTAATGATAGTGTCAGTTGATTAAGCATAAAATACTATGACCTTAGAATCGAACATAATCCCCATTTTATCATAAAAATATATACCAATTGATCACCCTTTAGACCGATATTATAAATTTAGTCATCCTAAAATATTGTATTTGCGAGACTGAATTTATATAATAAAACTGCGATTGGATAGCAAAAGGATTTTTATGGGTGAGTAATTTTTATAAAGGGCGAAATATTATTGATATTAAACTTGGATTTTATTATATAGTCAACTTATATTATCGAAAATTAGGAGGATATTAAGATATGTTAAAACGAATGCGTCAGTATACAAAGACGGTATTATGGATAGTTATTATAGCTTTTGTGGGCACTATTATTTTCGCTTGGGGAGCCGGCGGGCTTAAAAATAGGAGGGACCCGAATTTAATAGGTGTTATAGATGGTGTAAAAATAACCAGACAATACTATTCGACTTTGTATCAAAATGAATATGATAAGGAACTTAAACAATCCAAAGACCATGAATTAACCGACGAACAAAGCAAGCAAATCCATAATACCGTTTGGAATCGGATCCAAAATGAGGTTCTGTTGGGGAAACAGATTAAAAATCTGGATATCAATGTTTCCGACAAAGAACTTGTTGAATATATGCAAAAGTATCCGCCTCAATTTCTTCGCTCCGAACCGGCATTGCAAACCGATGGGAAATTCGATTATAATAAATACCTTACTATGTTGACTAATCCCGATGTCAATTGGTTACCTATTGAGCAATATGTCCGAAACCAGCTTGCCGATTTAAAACTCCAAACATTGGAAATGACTCCGTTTTTTATTACCGAGGATGATGTAAAAAGGGAGTTTGAGGATAAGAATATCACCGCCTCGGTAGAATATGTTTATTTTAAACCTTCTTTGGTCAGCAAAGATATTCCGGATGCGCCGGATTCGGAATTGGAAAAATTCTATAACGAACATTCCGATGAGTTGTCCTATTTGGAAGAACCCGAACGGGTGCAGTTTACGGTCGCTTCGTTATTTAAATATATCAGCCCGCATACGGCTGATTCGGTTATGACGCTTTTAAATGCGGTAAGGGATAGTATCTTGGCTGGAGGCGATTTCGGTAAATTCGCCAATAAATATTCTCAGGATGGCGCTAAAAACGGCGGGGATTTGCGCTGGACCAAAGAAGGACAATTTGTCCCCGAATTTGAAAATCAAGTCCTCTCCATAAAACCGGGAGAGATTACAAAACCGTTTAGATCGCGTTTTGGGTTTCATATCGCTTTGTTTGAAGGGACGAGGGAAACCAAAGGTGCGGATGGGAAACCGGTTAAAGAAATCAAGTGCAAGCATATACTTATGAGGGTCGAGCCGGAAGAGGAAGGACGCCCGGAGTATGAATTGGCCATCAAAGACCTTAATAAAGCAAAAAATTTGGAGGAATTTAAGGAGAAGGTTAAAAAGTTGGGAGGCATTACTTATGAAACCGATCCCCTTTCCAAATCTGGTAGAATTCCGGACCTTGGCAACGATTCGAGAAAATTGATAGAATGGGGGCTTAATTCCGATGAAGGCTCTATCAGCGATATGTATCCCACCAATACCGGATATGTCGTAGTTTATGTAAAAGAGAAGTTCGCCCCCGAAATGCCCGCTTTTGATAAAATCAAAGAGTTTGTGGCGGCAAAAGTAAAAAATGACAAGGCAATGAAAATTTTGGAAAAGAAGGCGGATGATTTTATTAAAGATATAAAAAATCCCAAGAATTTCAAAAAAGTCGCCCGCAAATATGGGGTTGAGGTGAAAACCCTGAAGGATATTACAATCGATAAATTTATCTCTGATATTGTCAATCAAAATAAGTTCAAGGCTGTTGTTTTCAGCCTTAATAAAGATAAACCTATCTCCAAGCCGATCGATGTGACAAGCGGGATTTATGTTATCCGTTTATTGAAAAAAACCGACTTTGACGAAAAGATGTATTCGGCTGAACACGATTCGATTTACAAGGCTTTATTGCGGGACAAACAGTCAAAACTGTTTAAGGATTGGTATAAGCAGATTGCCAATAGTGTGGAGATAAAAGATTATCGGGATTTGGAATCCAATTCTCAAAGTTAGCTTGCGCTATTGTTTCCAAATGTTTTTATGCCCGCCGTATGGCTTTGGAGTCCATCGGCGGGCGATTATTTTGGGGTTTAAAAATAGATTAGCGATTTATTCAGGATACTTTTTCCACCTGCCAATCACCTTCGATCTCGACCAATTTGAAATCGACTTTGCATTTTTCGCATTTTAAGACGGTGCTTTCCGTTGGTGAAGTTCCAAAATCCAATTCCCAACCACACACCGGACAGACTTTCACGACCGGGAAGTTTCCGTTCTCGATTTGTTCTATAAGTTCCCTGAATATCTTGGTGTGTCCCGCTTCGGATTTAATCAATTTCATAAAGCTCGATTTGACCTCTTCGTTATTTGATTCCTTACGAAATTTGGCGTAGGATTTATTGGCGAATTTCTCGAAAGCCAAATCCATATAAAGGTAAAATAAGGTGGTACGGAACCCTTTTACATCCGTTTTGAAGTTGTCCAATAGATAATTCGCGGATATGGCGATATGCTCGGATTCATTCCTCATTATCCCATTTATGATGCTAACGATATTTGGGTTATCGAGGATTTCGGTTTGTAGCTTATAACGATAGGTAGCACTCCATTCCAAATTGAGCGTCTCTCTCCAATTCCTTTCGTCAATTTCAGATAATTGCATATTTTATTCCTCTAATTGTTTGTTCCCTAAATCAACTTTACTTTCTCCCAAGGGTATATAAACAATAATCTCAAATCAATTAATATTGTAAATATCCCCATTTATTACCACCAACCGAGATTTATTTGATTATGTTTCCATTTTATGATTTCTTTTACAATCTAAAGTGCGATATGGAAATGCCGTTATACTTAATATACATTTTGAATAAACGATGGAAGGCACACTATGTATGGATTAAAGCGTGATATGTATAATTGGGACAAATTATCGCCGTCCGATTTGGAAATAAATTTTATCTCTACCGCCTCGGATTTGGTAAAGGATATAATTTTATCCCTCAAAAAAATGAGTTTATATCCACCCGGTCATAGGTTGATAAAACAGTTTTTAATGAAACCTTTTGAACATTTCGGAAAACTATTCAGAATGAAAACTCTCCTCTCGTTTGAAATCAACAGGGGTAGATTACTTTCCGAGGGGGCGTATTTGCGGGATAATCAGTTTACATCAAGATTTGCCGGGGAAATAGTGAAAAATCGTTTAAGCAATTTGATTTTCTATGACGACCTAACTCCGGACGACTTACATCTTTTCCTTGACCGATTATTCGTAAAGGGAATAGCTGCGGAATTTATCGGCGATTATATTAAAAAGAAGGGAATTAAAGGCATCGAAGTGAACGCTGAAAACCCCTCGCATTTATTTCAGACTTCCGATTTAAATTATTTTGAAAACGATCCGCAGTTTACCTTTAACGGGAAAATTAAAGCTATTTTGCAAAATGATTTAAGTATTGGCGTGGCGGCGATAATCGGCATCCCGAAGGATGATAGGCAGGTATTTGAGAAGTTCGGCTTCGATGTTCGTAAAAAGCCTTTGGCGATCATTGCCGAGGATATATTGAATGATATGGAATTGAAAGGGATAGTATCGATTTTCAACGAGGTATTGAATAGGGATATCATAAATAATTTTGGCGAGAATTCCATATATAAGTATCAAGGTGTAAGAAAATTCATCAACTTTGTGGCGAAAAACCATGGCCGTGCCGCTACCGTAGTCGAATTTCGCAGGTTGTTTTCCAAGATCGGTATAGCTGATAATGACATCGATAAATTTTTTGACGCTATCAGTGTCGAGAGACTAAAAGCAATCGACGGGGCTAAAAAGATTAACGAATTGCTTGAAACAGGCACCCTCAATATCCAAAGCGCCGCGGATTTCAGCGGTATGGTTGATAGGTTGATAAACGGGAATTTTTGGAATCCGCTGAAGGATTTGCTTGCGGGCCTTCATAAGCAAACGGTTGACGGTAATGGACAGGATGACAAAGAGGCATTCCTGTTAGCCCGTGATTTAATAAACAGAGTTATTTCCGAATTAAGCGGTGATGTTTATGAGAATTTTTTGGATTACCTTATAAAATGGGCAAAAGCCTTACCCGACGATCCAAAAGCCGCTGAGTTAATCGGAGTCGCTTTAAGAAAATTATTGTTATCGAGAAAGTATGCGGATGCCTTTCGGTTGGCGTTATTATTCGGTGAGCACGGTTTTAATCCGGTCATCAGCCAACAGATAAAACCGAATTTGATTGATAGGAATCTTATCAATCAAATAATAAGCGATTTAATCAAGGCTCCCAGAAAAGAAAGACGGCGTATCGGCGAGCTGATTGCTAAAATCGCAAATGGAGAATTGGCTTATACATTAATCAACTACATTGCTGACGACGATTGGGATTTAAGATTGATTGTTATTAAGACTCTTGTCGCTTGCGGCGAAGAGGCTATTCCCGTGTTGAACGATTTTATCGATTCGGGAATTGAATTTGGTAGGAAATCGGATAGGATAATCCCTGAGGACGATGATTGGTTTAAGATACGAAATATTATTACTGTGATATCGAGGATAAAATCTGAGAAGGCGTTACCATTACTTGAGAAGATTATTGACGATCCCGATAAAAGACTTGAAATAGAAATAGCCCACGCTTTGGAGCATATCCCCGGGAATAAATCGATAAATCTGCTGGAAACATTGTATAATAATAAGAATCCCGAAGTCAAGGAAGCGGCCGTAATCTCTATGGGGCTGTCCCGATCGGAGGCGGCGGTAGGGGCGTTGCGGAAAATATTGGAATCGGGAACGCCTATATGGAAAAATACGATATCCGCATTAGGCAATATTCATAACGGCGAATCGGTTGAATTGCTGCTGCGAATTGCTCAGGATAAAGATTATCTCGAATACTGCGGTCTGCCCCCCAAGAGATTTGGTAAAATAAGGGAGATCGCATTAAGGGAGCTTGAAAAACGAGGCAACAAAGAAATCCTTAACCGTAAAAAGAAATTATGGAAATTCGGCGATGTGAAAAGACCCAAAAAAGAGCGCATTAATACCCCGACACACGATAGATGAGCACAGTTCCGCAGTTTTCCAGAAAAAGTTATAGAATTTGAGAAAATAAGAAAATCGAGCAATACTTATAATATTGCTCGATTTATTTTCTATATGAATACGAAAGCGTTGGTTAAGCTCGTTTGATATTTTATTTCTTGCTCATAACAAAATCGTGTATTGCGCGGGCGGCTTTTTTCCCTGCCCCGGCAGCCAAAATTACCGTAGCTCCGCCCGTAACGATATCGCCTCCGGCGAATACACCCCGTTTCGATGTTTCCATAGTTTCGGGGTCGGCAATGATGTTTCCCCACCTGTTGGTTTTCAGTCCCGGGGTGGTCTGTACTACCAACGGATTGGATCTATTGCCGATGGCAATCACTACGATGTCAACATCTATTTCGAAATTGCTACCCTCTATCGGGATAGGACGACATCTGCCGGATTCATCAGGTTCGCCCAATTCCATCCTGATACATTCCATTTTCTCTACCCAACCATCTTTATTACCAATGAATCTTACAGGGTTGGTCAATAATATAAATTGGACGCCTTCTTGTTCGGCGTGATGTATTTCCGCCGCCCGAGCGGGCATTTCCACCTGCGATCGACGATAGACGATGTAAGCATTTTCCGCCCCTAACCTCAAAGCGGTTCTGACCGAATCCATAGCCGTATTACCACCTCCCAAAACCGCTACATTTTTCCCTTTGGCGATAGGGGTATCCGCATTGGGAAAATCATAAGCCTTCATTAAATTCGAGCGAGTTAGAAATTCATTGGCGGAATATACCCCATTTAAGTTTTCCCCCGGTATTCTCATAAAGTTAGGGAGTCCGGCGCCGGTTCCGATGAAAACCGCATCGTATCCTTCTTCATTCAAAAGCTCATCAACAGTGTCGATTTTACCTATTACATGACTCGTCATAACTTTGACGCCCATCTTTTTCAGATATTCCACTTCGGAGTTGACTATCGATTTCGGAAGGCGAAATTCCGGGATACCATAAACCAAGACCCCACCCGGTTTATGGAGCGCCTCAAAGATGGTAACCGAATGACCCAGCCTTATAAGATCGCCGGCCGCTGTCAATCCAGCGGGTCCCGATCCTATTATAGCGACCTTTTTTCCGGTGGAAGGGGCTATTTCGGGAAGTTCGGTTAAGTTGTTGTCGCGCTCATAATCGGAGACGAATCTTTCCAAATTCCCTATCGCTACGGGTTTAAATTTTTTACCGAGGACACATCTTTCCTCGCATTGTTCCTCTTGAGGGCAAACACGACCGCAGATGGCGGGCAGCGAATTGGTTTCCTTTATCTTGCGGGAAGCTTCCGCAAACTTTCGCTCCGTTATAAGTTCAATGAACTGCGGTATTTGGACCTCGACAGGACAACCTTCTACACATTTGGGTATTTTACACTGTATACACCGTTGCGCTTCTTGTATCGCCAACTCGGGTGTGTATCCAAAAGGGACTTCTTTGAAATTGTGTTTCCGCTCTTCGGGTTTCTGCTCGAGCATACTTTGACGCGGGAGCTTCATTCGTTCAACTTTGCTAAGTTCGGGCAATTTATTTACTCCTCTTAATTCACTTTACTAAAATTCTTATATAAAATCAGCTCTTGGGACCCACATAGGGGGTGTGTACTTCTTCCTGAAATTTTTTCATCGCTTCCCTTTCCTGCGGAATGTACATCCTCAATCTGCTTGTCAAAAGGTCGAAATCCAATAAATGGCCATCGAAATCCGGTCCATCCACGCAACCGAATTTGGTGACGCCGCCGACTGAAACTCTGCAAGCACCGCACATTCCAGTACCATCAATCATAATAGGATTTACCGAAACCCAAGTTGGGATGGAATATGGACGGGTGGTTTCGCAGACGGCTTTCATCATAGGCACAGGGCCTATGGCTAAAATGAAGTCGGGTTTATCGCCTTCATCGATAAGCCTCTGAAGGACATTAGAGACAAACCCCTTCTCGCCGTATGATCCGTCATCGGTACAAATATAAAGGCGGTTGCAGGCTTTCCTCATCTCATCCTCGAAAAATATCAATTCCTTTGTCCGTGCGCCTATAATGCCGTAAACTTCATTCCCATTTTCCCTCGCTTTTTGGGCTACCGGATGGATGGGAGCGATTCCTATTCCACCGCCGATAACCATATATTTCCCCTTTTTGTCCACATGGCTTGGATTTCCCAGGGGACCGACACAATCCATAATATATTCGCCCGGTTTAACCGTCGCCAAAAGTGCCGTTGTTTTGCCTATGACCTGGTAAATCACGGTGAGAGTTCCCGCTTCGCGATCCATATCGGCGATGGACATCGGAATCCTTTCGCCGTTTTCGGAAACGCGCAACACCACGAATTGGCCCGGTTTGGCTTTTTTCACGAGTTTCGGAACTGCAAGCACGATTTTGAAATTGCTCTGCCCGATGTTGTAATGTTCTAAAACTTCAACCATTTCGTCTCCAATAAATTATCGGTTTTTATCGTATTTCAATAGTATTTCTTATTTTCATTTTCGATATACCCGAAAATAACGATGGGAACAATCATCAATTCCATCGGTTAAAAAATTTTTTCGACGATGAGAATACTTTCCATATTTTTATGTCTTTACCGTTCCCTTTTCCTTCATTTCTGAAACTATTCGGTATGTATCGGTGGCGATAACCAATTCCTCATTTGTGGGAATTACCAAAGTCTTAATCTTTGCGCTATCATCGGATATGTCCGCCTCGATCCGTATGGCGTTTTGATTTTTATTCTCGTTAATTTTATAGCCCATAAATTCAAGACTCTCAAGGGATTTGCTCCGTATCAAGGGAGAATTTTCGCCGACCCCTCCGGTGAATACCAAAACATCGGCTCCGGACATCACACCGGTATAAGCGGCGATATATTTCATCAATCTATAGGTATAGACCTCAATTGCCAAAGCAGCCCGCTTGCTGCCCGATTCGGCCTCCTCGATTAAATCTTTCATATCCGAGGATATTCCCGAGATACCCAATAAACCGGAATGTTTATTCATTAATGTGTTGGCTTCATGGAGAGTTAACTCCTCCCTTGCCATAACCAATAGTATTATCGCCGGGTCAACATCGCCGCAGCGAGTTCCCATTAAAAGTCCCTCCAAAGGCGTAAACCCCATGGATGTATCCACAGAGACGGCGTTCTTTACCGCAGCTATCGAAGCGCCGTTTCCCAAATGGGCGGTGATTATTTTAAGCTCTTCCCGCGGTTTCCCCAACATTTCGGCAGCCCTGTTGGAAACATAATAATGAGAAGCGCCATGGAAGCCAAATCGACGGATACTATATTTTTTATAGAGTTTATATGGCAGTCCGTATATATATGCTTTTGGGGGCATTTTCAGGTGCATAGCCGTATCGAATACGGCTACTTGAGGCACACCCGCCAAAATTTTTGAACAAGCGTTTATTCCCCTCAAATTATGCGGATTGTGTAGAGGTGCCAAATCGATACATTGACGAAGCTGGGACATAACTTCCGGGGTGATTAAAACTGAATTCTCGAAGAATTCTCCACCGTGAACGAACCTATGTCCTATCGCTCCTATTTCCGATTTGTCCTTGATAACCCCATGATTGGGCGAAAGCAGTATAGTTATAACATACTCTATCGCCATTATATGATCCAATATCTCCGCCGAGATCTTTATTTCCGGCCTATCGAAAGGTTTATGGGTCAATACGGCTGCGGACATTCCAATTCTGGAAACATTACCCTTTGCCAAAGTTTTTTTGGTTTCCATATCGATGAGTTGATATTTTATGGAGGAAGATCCTGCGTTTATTACTAATATTTTCATTTTTTATCCTCGAATTAAACTATTTAATTCTATTTCCCTCTTCATCATATTTGAAAAATCCCTGTCCGGTTTTCACGCCGAGTATCCCCGCTCGGACCATTTTCCTTAATAAGGGGCAAGGGTTGTATTTATGTTCCGAAAGTTCACTTAAGAGGTTCTCCATCCAGCTCATAACCTCGTCAAGTCCCATCTGATCGGCAAGGGCCAAAGGACCTATGCTCAACCCGAATCCGAGTTTAATCGCCTCGTCGATATCATCGGCAGATGCAATTCCCTCCATAAGTACATGCATGGCCTCATTGAGCATTGGGACTATGATGCGGGTGGTGACATATCCGGGGTATTCGGATACGGAGATAACAGTTTTTCCCAATTCGGATGCGAACTCCCTTATGGTTTCAAAGGTTTCATCCGATGTTTTAAGGCCTCGGACCACCTCGACCAATGGAACTTTCGCCACAGGATTTAGAAAGTGCATACCGATTACTCTATCGGGTCTATTGGTAGCTGCAGCTATCTCAGTTATCGAAAGGGTCGATGTATTCGTTACTAGAATTGCATTAGGTTTACAAATGTCATCAAGTTTGGAAAAAAGCGATTTCTTCGCCTCCATATTTTCGTTTATGGCTTCAATAACCATACGAACTTTAGCAGCTTCTTTTATATCCGCTTTTGGCGTTATGCGGGAAAGTATAGCTTTTTTCTCCGATTCGGTGAGCCCCCATTTTTCGATTTCCTTATCCATAGATTCGCTGATGCCCAACATACCCTTTTCAGCAAATTCCATAGCTTTGTCGATTAAGATAACTTCAGTGCCGGTGGCTGCG